>JANQSK010000116.1 GCA_028284105.1 Anaerolineae bacterium | reverse complement strand
ACCCAATTTCTTCTTGGTCACCCTTTGCTGGGGAGCAGTGTTGCTGCTCTTGGCACCATGCTGGAGCCTAATCTTCAAGTAGGGATTGATCAACCTTTTTGGGAAACAGGCAATTGGTCTATCGCGGGAGATGCATTTTTCTGGCAGTTAAATCCAGACCCACTCAGGCTTATCTTTCTAGGAAGATTACCCATTATTTTTACAGCATTATTGCTTGGTGCATTGCTGTTTCGATGGGCCGCACAGCTTGGGGGCAAAAATGCGGGGCTGATAGCGATGAGCCTCTTGTTACTCGACCCCAATTTCATCGCCCACGGAAGGCTCATAACGGGTGATCTTCTATTAACAACCTTTTTTGCGCTCACCCTCTATGGATTCTGGCTCGCATTTAAACCGAGTCCTTCCCAAACAGTCGGATTGCTCGTTTCGGGGATTGGCTTGGGCCTGGCAAGCACAACAAAATTTAATGCAGCACTTCTTTTGCCCATTCTAAGTGGTTTAACACTCTACTTTTGTATCACGCAAAAAAGTTGGCGACCCTTATTAAAGCTAGCCATCATCATTGGGATTGGCGGACTTTTTATCATCGCTTTTTATCGCTTTGCTTTACGGCCGTTACCAGGTGGCGCGTTTTGGGAAGATCTATTTTGGGTACTCGATTACTTTGCAGATGACCATGGCGCTTACCTATTTGGTGAGACCTCACCAACAGGTTGGTGGGATTACTTCCCCGTTGCTTTTGTTCTTAAAACGCCAGTTCCAACGCTTATCATGCTTGTAATTGCATTCGGAATTGGTTTCACTACAGTTCGCAAAAAACAATCCTCATTACAAACTTGGATACTCCTGTTTCCTCCGCTACTCTATCTCATATTTGCGATGACAAGCTCCCTTAATATTGGATATCGTCATTTACTTCCCATGCTGCCCTTCCTGTTTGTGTTTACGGCCGTTACGCTCAGTAAAGCATCCCAACACTATCCAAAACTATTCCAACTCACTGCTATCCCCCTCATCTGGTTGGGGATAATTTTCATTTGGGTGTTTCCAAACTACATTCCCTTCTTCAACTTGATAGCAGGAGGTTCTGATAATGGTTGGCGCCTCTTATCCGATAGTAATGTTGATTGGGGGCAAGATTTACCGACCTTAGCACAGTGGCAAGATGAAAACGATGTCGATTCGCTTTTTCTCAGCTACTTCGGCACGGCTCATCCTTCAGCCTATGGCATCAACTCTATCCATATTCCAACATGGGCACCAACCCCTGAGCAAACATTGCCAGAAAGACAACTCTATAATCCTATCAATCCAGCTCCTGGTATTTATGCAATTAGCGTCAACCATCTGCACGGAGTCGTTCTTGGTGAGGATCGCGCATTTTATTCCTATTTCAAAGACCAAAAACCCATCGAAAAAATAGGAAACTCTATTTTTATTTATGATGTTCAGCCAAGTGGGCCAGCTATTGATGTCGTTTATTCAGGTTTACGGCCGTCTACGCTAACAGATGACCTGCAATTTGAAACCAATGATGTTCATATTCGATGGGTTGACCTTCATTCATCTTTTTTGTGGCCCAAAGATGGAGGTTGGCTGATTACGGAAGATGAAAATCCTCTTGTTTCCCAATTTTTGGGAGAAACGGCCGTTCAGGAAAGTCACAATCAATTTAAATATCAGCTTCCTAGCGCCACTGATTCAGGCTGGTTGCCAGAAGCTGAAGCGCAATCTTTAAACGAGCAGATCACCTTTTTGGGAGCGGAGCAGATAGAAATCATAGGCAGTGACGTCCAGCTCTTGACCTTTTGGCGCAGTGAAAAACCCATCCAAGACCCAATTCAAATATTTGTCCATGCGCTCAACCAAGATGGCGCAATCGTTGGTCAATGGGATGGGATTCATAGTGATATTACCAGTTGGTCATCTGGAGATGTTTTTGTACAATTCCATCGTTTTGCAATCTCTGAGGAAGCAGAAATTCATCAGGTAGCAACAGGTATGTACAATCCAATTTCAGCCTCCCGATTAGGAGACAGCATTACGATTTTAGAGCGGGAATAGCTATATTTATACTCAAGATTGAGGAATTTATTCAAAAATGCAATCATTAATTCATATCATCACACGAAAAAAGAATAAAATATCAATTATCGCTTTGCTTTTTTTATGCCTTGGACTTCTCCAAATTCAATCATTATTTGGAGCGACCACACAAGGGGTAAAAAGAGTCAGTTTAGGAACAAACAGCTTAGAAGCAGACGCGTCTTCTTTTCACTTGTATTTCTCGGATGATGCCAGTATTGGCGTGTTCCAATCGTATGCACACAATTGGTCAACAAATGATCCATTGCCAGCTAAGCAAGACGTGTTTATTCGTGATGAAATCAATGACATCACCTCCCAAATCACACGAGGGAATGATGACAGTTTTGACCCCACTGTTTCACTAGACGGCCGTTACGTCGCGTTTACCTCATACGCAAGCGACCTTGTTCCAAATGACAACAACACAACCTCTATTTGGATACGAGACGGTCTGGACGTATTTCTTTATGACAGACAAACGGGTGGGTTTAGCCGCGTAAGCTTAACGCACAGCGGTGATGAAATTAAAGGCAATAGTATTGGCGGCATTTCACCGGATGGACAATTCATCGTTTTCCTATCAAATGGACAAGAGATCATTAAAGGGGAAACCAATGGCCCACTTTATCCAGCCATCTATATGCGCAATTGGCAAACTGGCGAAATTGAACGCCTCACCTATGGCATCGAATCAGCTAATGCATTTCCAAATGGGGCATTAGGCGGCATCTCAATGAGCGCAGATAATCGATACATCGTCTTTGACGCAGAGGCATCAAATCTTGTTCAGCACGATCTTAACGGGGTTTTGGATGTATTCATGCTTGATCGGCAATCTGGTATCGTCAAGCGCATTAGCCAATCAACGACAGGTGGCAATGGGAACGGTCTCAGCGCAAAGGCTCGTATTTCCACAAATGGCGAAGTCATCGTGTTCCATTCAGAAGCATCAAATTTAGTGCCTAATGACACCAATGGTGTAATGGATGTCTTTGTTTACACGATAGCCACAGGTGAAATTGAGCGCATTAGTGTCAATAACAGCGGGACACAGGGCAACGGATTGAGTCGGGAGCCTTCGGTATGTGGAAACGGCCGTTTTGTCACATTCACATCAGAAGCTACCAATCTCTACACAGGCGATAACAACAATGAGCGAGATATCTTTTTGCGCGATCTTTGGTTAGATGAAACCTATCTCATCACCCAAAATGACAGCGGCACCATTGGAAATGGTAAAGCACATCGTTCATTTATCTCCAATGATTGCTTGGTGGCTGGTTTTGCCTCAGATGCAACAAATCTTGTTGCCAATGACATCAATGATTCTAGAGATTTATTCCGTACCAATTTGCTCTTCTCACAAATTGATGCCCCTGCGATGGCAATTGCTGGAGAAAAGACGGGTGGAGCCATGCTCAATCTTGATGTTCAAATTCCTAACAGCGGATCACAAAGTGGCAATGCAACCGTCTCTATCACTGTTCCTAGTGGGTTCAATGTAAATGGTGGAAGCCTGACAAATGGGGCCACATTTTCCAATGGCGTCATCAGTTGGAGCGGAACCGTTAATGCGAATTCAACCGAATCCATTTCATTTAATGGAACAATTGATTCAGGCATAACTTCATTTACCGTTCTACCTTTTGAGATTGACGCAACAGCAGATGGCCAATCAAGTGATTCAACTATCCACATTGCAGTAAATGGTCAAGAAACCTATCTGCCGTTAATGGCAAACGAATAATTCATGCAAGCCCTTCGAGCCAGAGCGGAAGCAATTGATGCATCTGCCCGTCAGGGCATCGTGCTTGTCATAGCTGCCAATCTGGCTTATGTGCTTGATTACCTTTTTAATTTTGCTGCTGGACGACTCCTTGAGCCTGAGTCATTCAGCATTATTGTATCCCTAGCAGGCATCACCAATGTGCTTGTTGTCGGGTCACGTGTCATTCAAACTGTCGTCACCCGCTACATCTCCCGCTTTGATGGAGAATCCCCAAACTCTGACCAAATTCCTGCCTTTTTCCAAACCATCTGGCGCTCCGCCTGGATATGGGGAACGGCCGTTGTCATTTTGATGATCGGCCTAAGCTGGCCCATCGCGAATTGGTTGCAAATCGAAGATGTTCGTATCGTCTTAGCTTTGTCAGCAACAACTATTCTTTTAGTCGTTCGTCCAGTCATTGGGGGTGGTTTACAAGGTGTGCAACAGTTTGCCCATCTGGGCTTCATTCAAATCATTCAAGCCTTAATTAGGCTACTATTAGGGGCTGCGTTAATTTGGTTAGGCTGGGGCGCTTTTGGGGCCATGGTCGCACTCCCAATTGGGAGCCTTCTTGCATTACTTTATGGTGTTTCAATCATTGACAAACGAGTTTGGCGCAAATCAGATGGGCATCATGGCGTCACTATTCCTGAACTTTTTAAATATTCAGCCTATACGGCCGTTGGCTTACTAAGTTATGCCATTTTGGTCAATATGGATGCCATTTTAGTGCGTCGCTTTTTTGATGCGGCAAAGGCAGGCAACTATGGCGCAGCCGTGACTTTAGGAAAAATCGTGCAATTTATGCCGGTTGCCATTGTGCTCCTCCTCTTTCCCAAAGCAGCCCAAATGCAGGCCGCAAATGAAGATCCTGCACGCGTTTTGATACCTGCATTAACGGCCGTGTTTGTCCTGTGTTCAGGTATTGTGATCGCATATTCACTATTCACTGACCTCATCATCCAATTAACCGTAGGCAGTCAATATCAAGTGGAAAGCATTGTTTTAGCACTTTTAGGGGTTGGGTTAACGCTCTTAGCATTAGCCAATGTGTGGCTCTACTACTTTTTATCAATTGAAGAGACAACCTATGTCAAATATGTTGGGGCAAGCATTTTTATCCAACTGGGTATCATGTTTTTCTTCCATGATGCGCTTTGGCAACTGCCCGCGGCTATGGTGCTAAACGGTCTTTTCTTATGCATCGTAGGCTTTATTTTGTTTCGAAGGACAAGGGCTCGTTATGAACCAACAAGCGCTTAATCGAGGTATCCAACACCTTGCAGATGAAGGACTTAATCTTTTTGCAGCAGTGCACTGTAAAAATTTACCCGAACATATTCCACCATACTTTGAAAAAGCAGATATCAATCTGCAACTTTATAAAACGCTTGTGCTCATTGGGCATGGGGGGCGACGTCTTTGGGAATCTATATCTGCCGAAGATTGGGAAAAATCAGATCCCATTGACTCGTACAGCCAGCAAAAAGCAGAGAATTTCATCAATCAACACTTATCAAGCTATGAAAACAGGCTGCTTTTCCCAAGTAATCTACTCATCCCCCTTCAGCAAATTGGCCAGCATGTAGGCTGGAGCCACTCTTCACCCTTGGGGTTAGGGATCAACTCTGATTTTGGGGCTTGGTTTGCATATCGCGCTGCATTTATCACAACGGCCGTATTGCCTGAAACGCCCCTATCGAAAAAACCGTCACCCTGTGAAAGCTGCCTAACCAAACCGTGTATTTCAAGCTGCCCGGGTAAAGCCACCCATCCCACTGAGCCTTTTAATGTCGAAGCTTGTGCTACACATCGATTAAAAATCAACTCCTCTTGCCAAGACCGCTGCCTAGCCCGTATGGCCTGCCCATTCTTTCCAGAACACCAATACAGTCTGCCCCAAATTCAATACCATTACGGTCTCTCAAAAACAACTTTTGAGAATTACTTCCCTCATCTCATCGAGAATAGCCAATAATCAAAGCCCACTATTTCGCTGTTACAGGAAATGTAAGAATCAAACCATATCTTAACGTTGGGGAGCATTCCAAAAGAATGCACAAAACAACTGGATAAAAGAGGTTCTGATGCAGCAACTTATTGGGTCAATCCTGATCGTTGACGATACAACAATTGTTAGGAAAACATTATCTTTTGCACTGAAAAAAGCTGGACATGAGGTCACTGAAGCAAGTAACGGTTCAGAAGCCTTGGCACTTCTTTACAATCAAGAAGTCGATCTCATTTTTCTAGATATCCATATGCCTGTGATGGATGGTTTCGAAGTATTACAAGCTTTAAAACAAGATCCGCATTTTTCCAACATTCCAGTTATTGTCTTATCAGCAAATGAAGAAATTGAATATGCGGTGCGCTGCATTGAACTGGGAGCGATTGACTACATCAACAAGCCCTTTAATGCAACACTGCTCAATGCACGCGTTCAATCTACGCTCGAAAAGAAGCGTCTTCGCGACAAAGAAATCGCCCATCAAAAAGAGTTAGAAAAGCTATATATCGAACTCAAGAAAATGGATAAAGCAAAGGACGACTTTGTTGCGATGGTTGCCCATGAACTGCGAAATCCGATTCACGGTATGATGGCAGCACATGAAATATTGTCTCGATTGTACAGTGAAGAAAAATCAAGCGGCGTATTCAATTCAATGTATTTTGCGTTGGACAATTTACAAACCTTAGTTGAAGATTTAAATGATATTTCTCAAATTGAATCTGGTTCCATCAATTTGGAATTTAGCAAAGTCTCGATCCCACCATTACTAGACCGAGTTGTCTCTTCCCTTGAACACAAAATCGGTATAAAAAATCACCAACTGACAATCAACATGCCTGAGTCCATTAGGCCGATTTTTGGCGATCGCTTTCGGATTGGCCAAATTTTCACCAATCTCATTAGCAATGCTATCAAATACACCCCTGAAAATGGGCATATTCACATTGAAATTGCTCCTTTTCAACATGATTCTGAACAGATACAGGTTACTATTCGGGATAATGGGATTGGTATAGACAAATCTGCTTTAAAAAATATTTTTGACAAATATTATCGTGTTCATGACGACACGCTGTCTGCTGAAGGCATTGGATTAGGGATGTTTATCACCAAAACATTGATTCAAAAGCATAATGGCCAGGTCTGGATTGAAAGCCAACCTAAAAAGGGAACGGCCGTTCATTTTACACTCCATTTAGCTGCCAACGACGAATGGTCAATCTCCCAAAATAATGATACATTTTCTCCAAATCTTGCTTTAAATTAGGGATTGAATGGGCAAACTCGTCTTTGCCTGTGAACATCCCTAATCATGGAGAAAATGTGACAAATACATTCAAAATTGACGCTGATTATGTGATCAACGTTCTTCAAAAATTAGTTCAAATCAATTCAACAAATCCAACCCTCTCCTCAGACGGTGTTGGTGAAAAAGAAATTGCCCATTACACGGCCGAATGTCTCAGAGCGCTCAATATTCCTGTTGACTTGACAGAGGTCGCTCCCAATCGCTGGAATGTGGTTGGAACCCTACGCGGTTCTGGCAACGGCCGTTCCCTTCTTCTCAATGCCCATTTAGATACAGTCAGTGTGACCGGGATGGCTGAGCCATTTTCAGGGGCAATACGTGATGGAAAGCTTTTCGGCCGAGGTGCTCAAGACATGAAAGGAAGCCTCGCGGCTCAGCTAGGTGCCGCAAAAGCGATCCTTGATGCCGGTATCAAATTGGAAGGAGATTTACTGATAACGGCCGTTGCAGATGAAGAAGATAAAAGTATTGGCATGGATCATCTTGTGACCCAATATTCTGCTGATGCCGCTATCGTAACTGAACCAACCGACTTAAAAATCTGCCGCGCACATCGTGGCTTCATTTGGTATGACGTGAAAACAAAGGGTCGGGCGGCGCATGGGAGTCGCTATCAAGAAGGCATCGATGCCAACATGCGCATGGGGCGCTTTTTAGCTGAGCTCGACAAACTTGAAAAAGAGCTTCTACAGCGCCCTCCCCATGCGTTAGCAGGTCCACCCTCGTTACATGCGTCGAAGCTTTCAGGGGGCACTGAAATTAGTGTTTATTCTTCTGAATGCTTACTTGAAATGGAGCGTCGAACAGCTCCCGGTGAAACGGAACCCCAATGTACAGCTGAGCTTCAAACAATCATCGATAAATTGGCAAAAGCTGATGAGACATTTAACGCGACACTCAAGCCATCCTTTATTCGAGACCCGTTCTCAATTGAGGAAAATGCACCGATTGTGCAAGCTGTCCATCAAGCCACAACCCAACAATTAGGTCAATCACCTGAGCACATGGGTGTCTCATTCTGGACGGATGCCGCTATCTTAGCCGCTCAAGGGATTGACACTGTGATTATTGGTCCAACGGGTGCAGGGTTACACAGCGCGGAAGAGTGGGTTGAGATACAATCTGTGCTTGATTTAACACATATCTTGGCTGAAACGGCCGTTAATTTTTGCAACTAATATGAGTTCACACCAATCAACAAGAAAAGAGCTTCGCTCCAGCCTGATTTTGCCCATTGTCATCACCTTGGCCGTTCTTCTCGTCGGGTGGCTTCTATTTTTCTTAGTACCTGAAGGACAATATGACAATGCTCTTGCGCTTTTGCTGGGTGGCGGGTTGATTGCGTTTTTAATTTATTGGACGCGAAACGCAAACTGGCAACTCCGTCTGCTTGCGCTTCTCTTCGCACTTCCGGCACTGGCTGGTTTAACAACAGGGCTGATTCAAGGGCGCACCGGATTAATTGTGATCGGGTTTGCCATCACCTTTGTGCTTCTTTTTATTCAACGCATCTTCCAGATGCCGACGTCTTATCTTATTGCCTCGCGAAATTTTCAGCAGGGGAATTACGAGAGGGCATTAAATCTAATCAATAAATCAATTGAATCTCGACCAGATTTTCCTGAATCCTACCAGCTGCGTGCCTCAATCCGGATGATATACAAGCAGTTTGCTAAAGCGGAACTGGATGCTAAACACGCCATCTCGCTCCAACCGAATGCACATAGCAACTACAACACGCTAGGGCAAATTTATTTGGCAGAATCAAAATATGATCAAGCCTACGAAATGTTTGATAAAGCCACTTCCCTCGATGATTCGATCGCCATGAATCAATATCACAAAGGGTTGGCCGCCTATCGGTTGGGGAAACATCAACTCGCTAGCGAAGCCTTATCATTATCGACTAAAAAGACACTACCGCTAATTGAATACGATTTACTTTCCCACTTCTATTTGTACAAGTCATTAATGAAGATAAAGCAAAATAAAACGGCAGAAACGGCCGTTGAAACGATGCAAAAGTTTGCGGAAGGCGTCCCGTTCGTTGAGGAGATGGTTGAACAAAACCCTGAAAATCCACACATTAAATTATTGGGAAAAGATTTAAAAGAAATCAAAAAACTTCTAGATAATTAATTCGAAATCATAAGTGCCAGGTAAACAACCTAAATTTGTCCATAATGCGAACACTGTTTACAATACGGACATGAAATCCGTCCAATCAGTTGAACGCGCATTTACTATCTTACATACCATTAGCCAAAATCCAGAGGGCATTGGTGCAGCCGAAATCGCAAAAGAGGTTGACCTCCCACGCCCAACCGTCATTCGTTTACTCCAAACGATGCAAAACGTTCAAGCTGTCGAACGTTTACCAGATGAAACAACCTATCGTATTGGTGAATCAATTCGAGCCATCTCCGCAACACAATCAACCACTCAGCAACTGATCAACATAGCACGACCGCACTTGCTCCAACTGGCCCAACAAACCAAAGAATCTGTCTATCTGAGCGTCCCGGAAGGCAATTTTGCCCACTATATCGATCAAATTAATAGCCAGTTCCACATCCAACCTAGCAATTGGGTAGGCCGAAATGTGCCGCTGCACTTGGTTTCAGATGGCAAGATATATCTATCAACCTGGGATAAATCTGCATTGAGCATGTATACAAATGGCCCGCTTGAAACAACTCCAGCCTACAAAAAATTAACACCCCATATGCTTCAAGAAAGATTGGATGCTATTCATGAATTAGGCTATGCCTACTCTCGAAATGAATTTGAAGAAGGGCTAGTCGCCATCTCAGCCCCAATTTCAAACAAACATGGAAAGATAGTGGCCGCGGTCACGATTGATGGCCCTGCCTATCGATTCCCAACTGAACAGACTGAAAATTTTGCCAATCTAGTTATTCAAACTGGAGAAGCAATTAGTAACAAGCTGTAAGTTAAAGCGCATACAGCAAAAGAAGGAGACCCAAATGGCAAATAAAGTAATTATTACTGCAGCGGTGACGGGTGCAAGCTTCACCCCCACAATGAACCCTCACCTCCCTTACAAACCGAAGCATTTAATTGAAGATTCAGTTAAAGCGGCAAAAGCGGGAGCGGCTATCATTCACATACACGGCCGTAATGCACACGATGGCAGCCCAACTTCTGATCCAGAGGTATTTCGTGAATATGCAGAAGGCATCAAAGCTGAAACCGATGCGGTGATTAACATGACAACCGGTGGTGCAACAGGCCAAACCATTGAAGAACGACTCAATGTTGTTCGTACTCTTCAACCTGAACTTTGCTCATGCAACTTAGGCACCATGAACTATGGTGGTTTCCCAATGATTCCTAAATACCAAGGACAATGGCAACACGATTGGGAAGAACCTTTCCTTGAGTCAACACGCACTGAACCATTTTCAAGCAGCTTCGCTGATATTGAATATATGCTCAAATTTCTCCAGAATGAAACGGGTACGCGTATGGAATTTGAAGCGTACGACATCGGACATCTTTACACTTTGGCCTATTACCAAAGCATGGGGCTTGTCAAACCGCCAATCAGTGTCCAAATGGTGATGAATACCTTAGGTGGTATTGGCCCAGATGTTGACAATGTGGTCTTTATGGTCCGAACTGCCCGTCGTTTACTAGGTGATGATATCGAAATTTCAGTGTTAGGGGGTGGTCGTTATCAATTTAACCTCATCACTGTGGGTGCGCTTATGGGCTGCAATGTGCGTGTCGGTATGGAAGACAATTTATACATTGGCAAAGGCCAATTGGCTGAATCCAATGCCCAATATGTTGAAAAAGCACGCCGCATCTTCGACGAGCTTGTCCTTGATATTGCAACACCCCAAGAAGCGCGTGAGCGACTTGGTTTGAAAGGTGGAGACAACGTTAAATTCTAGAATCGGAAATTATGATGAGACCGAATGTAAATGAAGTAAAGAATGTAGCCGTCATTGGTGCAGGAGTCATTGGTGGAGGCTGGGTCGCTCACTTTTTACGCCAAGGCATGAATGTCACTGTTTGGGATCCAGACCCAGAAGCAGAATCAAAGCTGCGAGAACGGCTCGAAACGGCCGTTTGGCCCAAGCTTGAGCGTTTAGGATTAAAAGAAGGCGCATCAATGGACAATCTGTCATTTGCACCGACGCTAGCTGAAGCAGTCGTCAATGCAGAATTCATCCAAGAAAACACACCAGAGCGGCTTCCGATCAAGATAGACACCTACAAACAAATTGATGCCGCCTGCCCCAAAGATAGCATCATCGCAAGCAGCACATCTGGATACTTGATGACCGAAATGGCTGTCGAAGTTCAGCATCCAGAACGCTGTGTGGTTGCCCATCCCTTTAACCCACCCTATTTGATGCCGCTTGTTGAAGTAGTGGCCGGCAAAGACACTACTGATGAAGCACATGATTGGGCCGTTGACTTCTACAAATCGACGGGCAAACAGCCGCTCAAGCTCAAAAAAGAAGTGCCTGGATTTGTGGCGGATCGCATTATGGAAGCGGTCTGGCGTGAAATTTTGCACATGATTGACAATGATATGGCGTCTGTTTATGAAATTGATGCCGCTGTTCGTTATGGCCCCGGTATTCGCTGGGCGCTGATGGGTCCTTTAACGGTGCTCCACCTAGGTGGCGGTGAAGGCGGCATGGCCCACCTCATCCACCAGTTCGGACCTTCGCTCAAAGCCCCTTGGACATTCTTAGAAGCACCTGAGCTAACGGATGAGTTGGCAAACAAAGTGATCGACGGTTGTGATGAGGTCACAGACGGCCGTTCCATACGTGATTTAGAAGAAGAGCGTGACGACCTGCTCATTCGAATGATTGAAATGCTCGATAACAGCGAGCTTTGGCATGTAGGCAACAAATAAGCTGGAGTAATCATATGAACTTTGCACTAAATGATGAACAACAAATGATTGTTGAAGTCACTCGAAACTTTGTTGAAAAAGAGCTTATTCCTCATGAGGATGAAGTTGAAAAAGCAAACGCTGTATCTCCAGAATTAGCGAATCAAATTCGCCAAAAAGCCATTAATAGTGGGCTTTATGCAGCAAACATGCCAGAAGAGTATGGTGGGGCTGATTTAGATAACGTCTCGCTCACTTTGATGGAACGTGAATTAGGTCGAACCAGCTTTGCATTGAACCACTTTGTTACTCGTCCAAGTAACATTTTACGCGCTTGTAAAGGGGATCAAATTGAAAAATATTTAATTCCAACAATTGAAGGCACCCGACACGATTGTCTTGCCATGACTGAGCCTAACGCCGGTTCTGATATGCGTGGGATGGAATGTACGGCCGTTCGTGATGGCGACGACTATGTCATTACAGGTACTAAGCACTTTATTAGCCACGCAGACGTGTCAGATTATGCCATTCTCTTTTGCGCCAGCGGTGAATTTGAAACCCCACGGGGTATTCGTAAGAAAATCACTTCATTCCTTGTTGATTTTGATACACCAGGTGTGTCTGTTGATCCCGGCTATGATG
>JANQSK010000112.1 GCA_028284105.1 Anaerolineae bacterium | reverse complement strand
ACCAATGACACCTTTACGGTTGGCTTAGCCCCTGAGACACGTTCACGCACAAATTTAGAGTCATTACGCGAAGGAAGCTCAGTTAATTTGGAACGGTCCGTTACCCCCACTACGCGTATGGGCGGTCATTTTGTACAGGGACATGTGGATTGTGTCGGCACAATCACCCAATTCCGTCAAGATGAGTCTGCTCTATGGGTCACCATTCAAGCACCTAAAGAGATGATGCGTTACATCGTGCCTAAAGGATATATCACCTTGGATGGGACAAGCCTGACGGTGGTCGACGTGATGGAAGACAGCTTCACTGTAACACTGATTGAATTCACGCAAAGCCATATCATTCTGCCAAAACAACAGGTTGGCTACAGAGTCAATATTGAAGTTGACATTTTAGGCAAATATGTCGAAAAGATGCTTGAACAGCGTTTCGAAGGCGAAAACGGCCGTTCTTCAGCCATCACAGAATCGTTTTTACAAGCCAATGGCTATGGGTAAAGTCAGAGAGAAGGAAATAACATGACAGAAAAAACATTTGCCACAATTGAAGAAGCGCTCATCGAACTGCGATTTGGCAACGCCATTATTGTCGTCGATGATGAAGACCGTGAAAACGAAGGGGATCTGTTGGTTGCTGCTGAATTTGCCACACCGGAAATGATCAACTTCATGGCCCAATACGCAAGGGGATTAATTTGCATCACGATGAGAGGTGAAGATTTAGATCGCTTAGGCATTCCGATGATGGTGCCACAAAACATGAATGATTCAGGCTATGGAAGTCCATTTACCGTCTCAGTTGAAGCACGCCTCGGTGTCACAACGGGAATCTCAGCTGGGGATAGAGCCCGAACGATTGAAATATTGTGTGATCCACTAAGCGAGCCCATAGATATTGCAATGCCTGGGCACATGTTTCCACTGCGAGCAAATCCAAACGGCGTGCTAGCGAGACGAGGCCACACGGAAGCAGGCTGTGATTTAACCCGCTTGGCAGGGTTACGAGAAACGGCCGTTATTTGTGAAATCATGAATCCAGATGGCACAATGGCGCGTCGTCCCCAATTAGAAATTTTTGCAGAAACACACCAATTAAAAATGATATCGATTGAATCACTTGTGCAATATCGACAACAGCATGAAGCACTCGTGACTCTATAAGTTAAAGATAAGGAAACACAAAATGAGTACTACATATTCAGGAAATTTAGTCGCATCAGGGTTGAAATTTGGTATCGTCCTCTCTCGATGGAATGATTTTATGGGAAGCAAATTGCTTGAAGGTGCGAAAGACGCCCTTATTCGTCATGGAGCCGACGAAAAGGATATTGATGTCGCTTTGGTACCCGGCAGTTATGAACTACCTCTGGGGGCCAAGCGGATGGCAAAAAACGGCCGTTATGACGCAATTATCTGTTTAGGCATTGTGATTCGAGGTGCAACACCCCACTTTGACTTTGTGGCGAGTGAAGCGGCAAAAGGGATTGCACAAGTGGGCTTACAAAGTGATGTCCCCATTGCTTTTGGCGTTTTAACGACGGACACCTTGGAACAAGCGATTGAACGTTCAGGCAGCAAGGCAGGCAATAAGGGTGTCGAAGCAGCCCTAGCAGCAATCGAAATGGTCAACTTATTTGCTCAGATGGAATCAGCATGAAACGGCCGTTATTCACCCTCCTCCTCGCACGACATGGCGAGGCTGAATCGAATCAGCATGGCGCATTTTTAGGCCGAAGCGATCAACCCCTTACAGAGCGAGGCATCCGTCAAGCCAATAGTCTTGCAGACAAGCTCGCCCATTGGGATATTGATGCTATTTATTCAAGCCCTCTCCAACGGGCAGCCAACACGGCAAAAGCTATTGCTGAGCGTCAAGAGCTTTCCCTAAAGGTAGATGAAAGATGGATTGAACGGGCTTACGGTGATTGGGAAGGGCTCGTTTTTGACGAAGCAAAAGAAGCATTTCCAACTGATTACGCCGCTTGGCAACAAAACGCAATGGAAAACGCACCAACAAACGGTGAAAATCTATTTCAAGTTCAATTACGTGCTCGTGAAGCTTTTCAAGACATTGTCTCAACGTCACATGAGCAAACAGTGCTGATCGTGGCGCACGGTGGTATCTTGAACGTGCTGCCTTGCACCTTATTCAACATCACACCTGAAGCATTGTGGGCATTCCGATTTCCAACTGGCGGCTTCGCAGAACTGCTTGTTTATGAAGATGCGGTGGTCATGATGAGGCTGGAAAGCCCAACAGTTTAAAACATCACAGAGTGGATCAATCTTTGAGATGAGTCCACTCTGTAACCATCAACATTTTTAGGATTGTTTATGTACAAAAAGACCCATTTATTCATTCTGTTCTTCCTGCCCTTATTTGTCATTGCCTGCGGCCAAGAGGCAGATTCTGCTGAAGAAGCAACTCCACAAACATTATTTGTGTTTGGCGATTCGTGGGCTGACCAGATGGATGATACTGTCTTCCCACAAGAGTTAGAAGAGCGTGGCTTTGATGAGGTCGTCATGGTTGAACCTTTGGGAGTTGGCGGCACCACGATGGCACAATGGGCGAATGATGCCGATGGGTTATTAACTGAATTACTAACGGCTATTGAAGAAGATCCTTTCGCGAATCCTATTGTCTTCTTCACCCTCAGCGGCAATGATTTACTTGGCGGCGGCACGATGGATGATGTGCTGGCAAACCTGCGAACATTACTGACAGAACTTGAAGCAACAAGAGATGATGTTCAAATCGTGTATGCAGGGTATGATATTTTGAATCCCGCGATTGAAGAAGCTCAGTGTAATGGGTTGTTGAACAACTTATTTGGCACATCAGACCCTGAATTAACCAATACGCAATGGATATTCTCTTATGAAATGATTGAAGAGGTCATTGCTGAGTTTGAGAAAACAACGGCCGTTAACACCTATGGCTCCCTACAAGGCCAACCGGGCAGCCCTGCTCTTGATGAATGGAGCGATGTTGAATATCTCAATGACTGCATCCACCTCAATGCTGAGGGATATGGTGTCTATCTTGACACCGTCTTTGATGAAGCCATCACACCACTCGTTTGTTCAAATGGTTCTGTTGAATCTTCAGCGTGCAATCCATAGCTTCATTGATTGTTTTCCCGAACAACCACAACATCATTAATCTGCCCAACCTTCATGCTTGCAATGAATGCCTCAACGTCCTGAATCATGTTTTTGGGATCGTAAAATAATAAGGTCATGTTTCTATAATGAGGCAGCGCATCTTGAAGAAAGCCTGGAATTTGACCCAGATAAGTTTGTCTTAATTGGGCAATATCTGTATCTTCAACAATCCAAATAATATCTATCAATAAGCCCAATCGGGGGATTCCTATTGCTGGACAATAAGGAGAAAAGCCTGATAAAAAGCGGGAGAGCGCATCTTTAGATTCAATCTTTTCAAAATATGTTCGCAAAATAATCCAAAGAATCGATGTAACATCTTCGACATTAACAACGTTATGAACATATCCTTCAAAATAATCAGGGATTTGGCATAAAATTTGGCTAATTTTTTCTTGAGTGAGTGGATGGCTCGGTAAAAGATCGGTTGATTCATGAGAAGGAAAATCCGACGCCTCTAAAATGGGTTTGCTCGTTGCCTTAAGAATCCAATCAATTTGTTCACGAAGAGATTCAACTGATTCGCCGTAAATATAAGTTGGGTCTTCGTGTCGACCGAGTGGCTTGCCATGTTCATCGTAATAAACATCGTAAATTCTAAGATGATCTTCATGCCGAACAACTCTATAATTCCAACTCATAAAATCCCTTGATTATTGGCGCTGGCTTAAAACGGCCGTTTCATACGCTTCAATTTCATCTATAAAAGCCATCCCGACAGGAACACCTTGTTGGGCACAATAATGACCCCAAACAGCCCCAAATGGCATACTTTTCAACGCTTCAAGTAGGGCAAGCCGCTTCGTAAAGTTCCCTTCAAGCTCCAACTGTTTTAACGTCTCCTGCGGCTCAAGCAGGGCCATCAACAACCCTTTAAGTGTATTGCGTGTTCCAATTGCCCAAGCGGCTACTCGATTAATGCTGGCGTCAAAGAAATCAAGACCAATGTGGGTACGATCAAGATAGTCACCTCGCACCAACTCTTGGGTAATGGCTTGCAAATCATCATTAAATGCCACCACATGATCACTATCCCAACGCACGCCACGACTCACGTGGAGCAAAAGTCGAGGTACATAAAGCATCACAGATGAGATTTTGTCAGCGATGGTCTCGGTGGGATGGAAATGACCGGCATCTAGACAGAGAAGCTTTTGTCGGGACATGGCATATCCCATATAAAATTCATGAGAGCCCACCACGTAGCTTTCTGAGCCAATGCCAAATAGCTTACATTCAACTGCATCTAAATTGTGCTCAGGAGATAACGGCCGTTTAAACACTTCATCCAGCGCCTCCATCAATCGCTGCCGAGGAGCAGCTCTGTCAAATGTCATATCTTTATATCCATCTGGAATCCACACATTAGTGACGGCAGGTGTGCCAAGCGCTTCCCCAAAATGGGCACCGATTTCTCGACTGGCAATACAGTGCTCAATCCAAAAGTTGCGAATGCCTTCATCATGGTGGGCTAGCGTAAAGCCATCATCTGCCAGGGGATGGGAAAAACAGGTCGGGTTAAAATCGATGCCGTGATTATTCGTCTTTGCCCAATCCACCCAGCTGGCAAAGTGCTTCGACTCAATCTC
>JANQSK010000109.1 GCA_028284105.1 Anaerolineae bacterium | reverse complement strand
AATATCGCCCCACTGAGCATAAACAGTCTGTGGTTTTCGAAAGATGAGCCCTTTGGGTGGCTCAATTATTTTTGCTTGGAATGATAAGTTTGGCAGACGAATGAGCAGTTGCTTGACAGCTTCAATCGCTTCTAAACGGGCTAAATGAATTCCTAAACAGACATGTGGACCTTGAGCAAAGGTGACATGCTCTTTAAGATTAGGTCGGAAAGGATCAAATCTGTCGGGGTTATCAAAAGCTTCGGGATCACGATTGGCACCGGCCAGGGAGATGCGCACCAAATCCCCATCCTTGATATGTGCCTTACCGAGCTGAACATCACTTGTGGTATATCGGTCCACCACTGAGGCTGCAGGCTCCATGCGCAATGATTCTTCAATGACTTGGGGCATGATCGTTAAATCAGACCTGACCGCCTCAAGCTGATCAGGGGCGGTTAACAGATGATAAAGCGCGTTTGCAATCATCCCCTCTGTTGTTTCAATGCCACCAAACAGCAACACCGCTGCGTTCGAGATAATCTGGTCGTCTGATAGCCCTTCCGCTATACCGCTGGCGGCTGCTAGCAAACTGCTCTCTGCTTCACGCCTTAAAGAAGGCAACAGGCTTTGTTTAAGCGCATCGAATGCTTTATTACCCTCCTCACTCACAGGTTCACCTGCACTCACTCGAGTCACCGCATCAACAATGGTGTCATACCACCCCAACACGGCCGTTACGGACGTTTCTTCAAGCCCCAACGCTTCAATCATCGTAATAACTGAAATCGGACCAGCAAATTCACGTCGTAGCTCAGCTTGCCCTTTGTCTTGAAACCCATCAATCAGCCTGTTGATATGTTTAATAACGTGGTCATTAAAGCGATGCTCAACCTCTCGCTTGCGAAACGGCCGTTCAAAGGGGCCACGGTGCTTTAAGTGGGAAGCGCCATCAAGGGAGAGCATACTGGGGCCCACCACTTGCGCCGTAGAGAATCCAGGATGATCGACAGTATACGTTTTGGCATCTCGCATAACCTTGACGCACGTGTCACGATCCGTAATCAACCACGCATCAAGAATAGGTATCCAAGACACGGGTTCGAACTTTCTCAATTTGTGCAAAATGGGATGAACATCATTTTCGAGGTCAGACAAAGTAAGGCTTGCGCCAATTGGAAATTGAGTTGCAAGGGACATGGCTGAATGTTACTCAGGGGCTGCCTAAGAAGCAAAAGAAAAATCGTCAAAACGATTGATTTTACATATGATTCCCATATGGATTCTGAATCGCATTCTTCAGCAGAACAGAGGCAATCTCTTTTTAAGCGACTGCTTTTTGTTCTGTACACATTAGCCATCATCATTGCTTCATTACTCCCAGCAGATCCAAAAGCACAGGTCATCAGTTGGGATAAGCTCGCCCATTTCTTGGCGTATTTTGGGATGAGCCTGCTCGCTTATTTAACGTTTCGCACGCGTAACGGCCGTATTCTTGCTATCAGCTTTGTGATCGCCATTGGCCTTGTGATTGAATGGGTGCAAGGCTTTGTGCCCGGACGTGTCACCTCCTGGAATGACGCACTGGCAAATGGCTTGGGTGTTTTAATTGGAACGGCCGTTTTTTATCTATTCCAAACTCAGTTACTCAAGCTCTACGATTGGGTTTGGTCCAAAATTGAGGGAGTTTTTAACCCATGACAACACAACACCAAAATGAGTACGGACAACCCATAGGGTTTCCCACAGCCAACTGGACACCTTGCCAACACCCACCCAAAGTGACGCTTGAAGGGCAATATTGCACCGTAGAGCCAGTTGATGTGGCTAAGCATGCCCGGGATTTATTTGAGGCCAATTTGGAAGCGGAAAACGGCCGTTTTTGGACCTATCTGCCCTATGGGCCATTTTCTGAGTTTGCCGAGTATGAAAAATGGATGGAGGAGACATGTTTAGGGGATGACCCTCAATTTTATGCGGTTGTAGAATCGAAAAACGGCCGTGCTATTGGCTTGGCAAGCTATTTACGAATCAATCCACCATTGGGGGTCATTGAAGTCGGACATATCAACTTTGCCCCACCTCTTCAACAAACAGTCGCTTCAACTGAGGCAATGTATCTCATGATGAAAAACGCCTTCGATACACTTGGTTATCGCCGATACGAGTGGAAATGTGATGCGCTCAATGAGCCTTCAAAACAGGCCGCTCAGCGACTTGGACTAAAGCCAGAAGGGCTTTTTCGCCAAGCTGTCATGTACAAAGGGCGTAATCGTGATACAGCGTGGTTTTCAATTTTGGATCATGAATGGCCACAACAAAAAGCAGCGTTTGAAGCGTGGTTAGCTAAATCTAATTTTGATGATGCGGGAAAGCAGAAAAAGCGGCTCCAAGCGTTTTTAGCTTAACTAAGAAAACCCTGACGAGGCTTATGTTGCCTCATCAAACAAACCATTTTATCCCATGACGTAATAAGCCAGCGTCTTTTGGAGGCTGACAATATCGATGCCTTTTTTGAGGGTTTTTGAAATTGTGGGCTCCACACGGTTAGACACCCAAATTTTCAACTCTGCGTCCATATCAAACCGGCCTGCTGTTTCCACAGAGAAATATTTAATCGATTTATACGGTATTGATTTGAACTCTACTTTTTTACCGGTGTAGCCCTGTTTATCCACTAAAATTAAGCGTTTATTGGTAAAAACAAAGCGATCACGAATCACCTGAAAAGCAGCCTCTACCGTTTCATTGGGGACTAAAACGTCCGCCATCTCTTTTTCAACTTTTCCATTATCAACTGTTGACGCATTGCCTAACAGTCCTGAAATTAAACCCATTTTATGATTCCTTATTTCAATATATTTTTGTGAAATTTACACATTTCAATTACTCTCTTTACGCAAATCCTATCTTACCAGTTTCAAAAAATTTTGATTCCCCCTAAAATAGTCCCATGAATGGAAAAGTGATTAGACACCCCAATTTTGACTCTGATTTTGTAAATCCTCGACACGTTGATGTCTGGCTTCCCCCCTCTTACAATGAATCTACCAGTTATCCAGTTTTGTATATGCATGATGGGCAAAATGTTTTTTTTGAAGAAGACGCCTACACGGGAATCACCTGGAATATTGATGGTGTATTACCCCAACTTATTGATGCAAAGAAAGTGCCTCCAACAATCGTTGTAGGCGTATGGAATGATGGGGATTAT
>JANQSK010000104.1 GCA_028284105.1 Anaerolineae bacterium | reverse complement strand
GCAATACCTGCCCCCATTGACCCTCCGCCGATTACTGAAATTCTCTCCATCCTGTCTACCTCACAAAAAAAGACCCTAAGCATTTAATCAATACTTAGGGTCGAAATCATTCTAAACTCGATTAAAAGGTGATTTGGTCATCATCATCTTCATCGTCAAAATCAAAGTCTTCTTCACCAAATTCTGGTGGAAGTGAAACCCATAACATCAGCATCGGGCCTTCATCTACCTCTTGTAGCCTTAAAGCAAGCACATCAAGACGTTGTCTCATACGCATCTCATCAGGGAAATCTAACTTAACAGGTCGCATTTCCTTCCAAGCTTTTTGGCAGCGAGCGACAATATCTTCCCCATTTCCTGTACGCAATTGGCATGTTGCGACGATGTGATTTTCTGGGCCTTCATGAACAGACTGCACCCATTCTTGCGGCGTCACGCGAAACTCTGGCGTGGGTCCTTCAATGATGGTTATTAATTCTGGTTCTATTGCGGTCATTTTTCTCACTTTTGTTGCAAAAATGGCGTTTTGCAGGGTATTCACATTTTTGCTAGATTTTCAACAGTATACTACTTGCTCTTACCTTGCTTTGCAACAGTTAACCTACAATTTTCATATGAACTACAAACCACCTACCATCACGTTGTCTACACGAATTGTTGGTGTGCCAATTGAACCCATAAAAGGAAGGAAGACGAGATCATTAGCAACCGCTTTAACATTATGCAAAAGTTGGTCAAGTGGAATCGCAATCGTCACCCCATTTACCGGATAGGTGAGCTCTCCATCTTCAATCCAAAATCCTTGCGCAGAAACGGAATAATCACCACTCACAGGATTAATGCTATTGGTGTTCATCGTGTTGACAACATAGAGTCCATTCTTAACCTGTTTGATGATATCTTCAGGAGAATCAGGACCTGGCTGAATGTAGAAATTACTAGATGAAAGTGTTGGAGACTGTCTATGCGAACCCCTTGAAGCGTTGCCCGTACTAATGCCACCTTCTTTTGAAGCAGTATAGCTGTCTTGCAACACCGTTTGAAGTACCCCTTCATCGATCAGTTTGGTTGCACGTGTTGGAACACCTTCATCATCAAACGGCCGTGTTGCCATTCCTCGAGGTAAACGGCCGTTATCCAATAAAGTCACCACATCCGAGGCTACATCTTGACCCATTTTGCCTTGTAAAAAAGACCGATTTTTCTGCATGGCTTCTGCGGTCAGCGCACGTGAGATTGCACCGAGAACCCCGGAGGCAGCGAATGGACTATAAACAACTGATGCTTTCTGAGTCTCAACAGGTTTTCCACCTAACAGCTTTGCTGCCTTTTCACCCGCATCAGTGCCTATTTTTTGGGCATCAACATCTTCAAGAAAAGATGAGACACCAAGCCCAAAGGCGGTTGTACGATCTTCGCCATCCATCGCCATGGCCATCAAGAAACCAGCCACAAAAGTAGATTCATAGGTGCCAGAAAACCCTTTTGAATTCACAAGGGCAACCTGCTGAATCCCATCCATGTAGGTTGTACGGTTAGTCATTACCACCCGAGAATCAGCTTCAAGCGCTGATTTTTCAGCTATTTTTGCAAATTCAATCTTCTCATCCATGGACAGCGCCTGGAGCTTTGGATCAAACAGCTGCAAATCTTCTTCTGGAATAGGTTCAGGGTCAGGAATGTGGCGATAGTCATCCGCATCTGAAATCTCAGCGAGCGTCATTGCGTTTTCTGTGGTTTTCTTAATGCTTTCAGGTGAAAAATCAGATGTGTAAGCATAGCCCATCTTGCCGTCTCGAACGACACGAACACCAATCCCTTTGCTACCCGCATTTGAAAGCTTCTCAACCTCTCCCCGATCGACTGAAATCTGAGTTTGAGAACCCACATTGATATAGGCTTCTGATTCAAACCCTTCTTTTTTAGCTTGTGCAATGACTGATTCTGCAATTTTTAAATGTTCCATCTTACGCCTCCATCATTCCACGAATTTCTTTGTCAGTTCCACCAACCGTTAATTTAGGAATACGAACAGTTGGCTGACCAACACTAACGCGAGCGCTTTGCATCTTGCCACACATTCCGACGCCGGGATCAAGTGCTAAATCATTCCCTATCATGTCAATTTGTTTCAGTGAGTCAGGGCCATTTCCAACCAATGTGGCGCCACGAATTGGGGCTGTAAGCTTGCCATCTTCAATCAGATACCCTTCAGTGATGGTAAACACATAATCACCACGGCCGATTTCGACCTGGCCGCCACCCATCTTTTTGGCATAGATACCTTTTTTGACGGAACGAATAATCTCTTCCGGGTCATGCGGGCCTGCATCAATGTAGGTATTGGTCATACGGGGCATGGGCATATGACGGAAAGATTGCCGACGGCCGTTTCCTGTTGAGGCGCGTCCAGCCCGTCTTGCTTCAGTCAGATCCCACATATATTCTTTCAAAATGCCGTTTTCAATCATGACCGTTTTTTGAGTAGGCGTCCCCTCATCATCAAAACGTAATGAGCCACGACGGCCAGGAATGGTGCCATCATCAACGGCCGTTAAGAAATCAGGCCCCACTTTTTCACCAACCAAATTAGCATAAGCAGAAGAGCCCTTCGTAATAAAATCAGCTTCCATACAGTGGCCACACGCTTCGTGGAAAAGAACACCGCCCCAGCCATTGTTAATCACAACGGTCATTTCACCAGCGGGTGCTGGTTTGGCATCAAGCATCAACACGGCCGACTTAGCCGCATCTTCCATCGCTGCATAGGGATTACGGTCTAGCAGCTCAAGGCCAACCTGCCCCCCCATCGCTGCTGACATCGTTTGTCGTACATCACCACGTTGAGCCGTGACAAAGCCTGCGAGTTCAATGATTTGACGATCATCTTCAGCCCAAACCCCGTCTGAGTTATAGATCCACACTTTACGGCTCACTTGATTATATCGGGCCACCACTTGAACTATTTCAGGGCTAAAGGATCGCGCTTTACTGTCCATCTCACGAAGGATAGCGGCCTTGTCGACGGTGCTCATTTGGTCAAACGGCCGTTTTATTTCAAAGTTCAAGGGGCTCACTGATTTTGTGAGATCAATGGAGAGTCGGGGTTTATTGGTGCCTTTTGCCGCCGCGGCTGCCGCTTTTGCGGCTTCGATCAATGCCTCTTCAGTTAAATCATCTGTGAAGGCATATGCGGCTGTATTTCCATAAAAAACTCGGACACCACCGCCTAAATCGTTCCCCTGTGTCGCATTTTCTAAACGGCCGTCATCAAGACGTAAATTCAAATTATCAAC
>JANQSK010000087.1 GCA_028284105.1 Anaerolineae bacterium | reverse complement strand
CCTAACCGTACCGAACCAACAATTTAGGAACGAGAGTATTTTGAATTTTCGAGGTGTTTTTTGAAATAGGCTTTAGGTCACGACTGAAATTGCACATTTGCCATTGCTCGAGGTGCGTTTTATGAGACAGAAAAATTGAACCTTTCTGAATAGGTTCAATTTCCTAATTGAATTGGGCTTTTTGCAAACGGAATTTAATTTTAGGCGGGTTCTTGCGTTTTTTGTGGCACCTTGGCGAGTGCTTCGATCAAATCTTCAAGCTGAACGGGCTTTGACACATAATCATCCATGCCAATACTGAGGTACCTTTCTCTTTCTCCAGAGAAAGCATTTGCTGTAAGGGCGATAATATAGGGTTGATCTTGTTGTTTAAAATGTTCGCGAACGTAGTTGGTCGTTTCAACACCATCCATTTCTGGCATTTGGATATCCATAAAGATGATGTCGTAAAATTGTCTTTTGAGTGCTTCAACAACTTCCACACCATTTGCAGCCACATCAAGACGATAATTAATCCGTTCCATCATGCGAATGATGACTTTTTGATTAATTTGATTGTCTTCGGCCAGCAATATCCGAAACGGCCGTTTTATACCAAGCTCCGAATCGAAAACGGGCTTGTTAGGTCGAGTAGAAGCAATCTTTTGGTTAGTGATCTTCTCAATTAAGGTGTTGTATAGATGAGCTGATTTTATCGGTTTGGTGAGCTGCGCCGCAAAATGGGATTCATGTTTTGCCTCTTTATATTGACCTAATGACGTTAATAAAATAAGGCATAAATTTTTAGATTTTGGGAGAGCGTGAATTTCTTGGGCCAATTCAGCCCCATCCATCAGTGGCATTTGCATATCTAAAATGGCGATGTCGAATGACGCTTCTGTTTTAATAAGCTCAAGCGCTTCTTCGCCAGACGTGGCCATGATTGGCTTCATTCCCCATGAGGACGTCTGTTTTAGAAGGATTTTTCGATTTGTTTGATTGTCATCAACAATCAGAATTCGTTTTCCTTTAAGACTCGGTTGATGAATATCGAGGAAAGGCTTTGAAACGGCCGTTCCTTCTTCTGTTTGAATCGTAAAGTGGAAAGTTGAGCCAACCCCTAAAGTGCTTTCGACCCACATGTCGCCGCCCATCAATTGAGTGAGCTTCTTGCTAATCGCCAAGCCTAGACCGGTTCCACCGAATTTACGCGTGGTGGATGCATCAACCTGACTAAACGATTTGAATAGCTTGTCCATGCGATCTTGGGGAATACCAATGCCGGTGTCTTCAATAGCAAAGTGGAGTTGAAAACGGCCGTTTTTCTGCCGCATCCCCTTGATATTGACGACCACCTCTCCTGACTCAGTGAACTTTATCGCATTTCCAACCAAGTTAACCAAAATCTGGCGCAGACGAGTCACATCTCCGACGATGGTTGGTGGCGTTTTCGAGTCAATCATGTAGGCGATTTCAAGCCCTTTACTGGCCGCTTTGGGTGCTAACAAATCAAGAACATCTTCAACACATTGGAATAAATCGAAGGAAATTTGCTCAATAGTGAGTTGCCCTGCTTCAATTTTCGAGAAATCGAGAATATCGTTGATGATGGTGAGTAATGAATCCCCACTGCGGCGAATTGTGTCTACAAAATCTGTTTGCTCATCATCAAGCGGTGTGTCCAATAACAGGCCGGTCATCCCGATGACACCATTTAAAGGTGTTCTAATTTCATGGCTCATATTGGCAAGAAACTCAGACTTTGCAACCGTTGCTGCTTCGGCGATCTCTTTTGAAACCATCGTCTCTTTAAGCAGTGCGATCGTTTTATTTAGCTCCTTTTGATGCCTGTGGGATTCAGCTAATGCTTTGCGTAAACTGTGCATGCCCAAATGGGAGACAAGAAGCGTGGCAAATATAATAATAGATAAAATAATAGCAATATTTGTATGCTTTTCAGGGGCAACCAAAGCTGGAACAATCACGCCGCTGTTGATCCCAATGTTTAATAACACAAGGCCAAGCGTTGACAATATTGAATAGAAAAATCCCCACCTCACCCCTAACAACATGGTGGCAGCCCCGATCATAATGGGTATAAAAAATAAATTTAAATTGGAAAGCCCTGCTATTGCTGCTGCGGTGAGAAAAATGGAAAGAATATGTAATGAAATATAAATAAAACTGGCTGTGCGGACGGCCTTTTTCTTCATCATGATGAAAATAATCAGTTGAAGAGCTAAGACAATGCCTAAACGTCCACGCACAATTAAAAATGTAATGGGGGAGAAAATAAGCAAAAAGAGTGCTGTGAGTAATAAGAGAACAGAAATCGATAGGCAAAGTGCTCGTAATATCTGAGCACTTCTTGCTTTTTCTGGGTCTTCAAAGTGGGGAATAGTCCAGAGAGATATTATCTTTTGGAGAATTAATTGCATACCAGTACTCAGTTTGACAAGATGATTAGAATGACTCCCGTGAATGATTGACTCCTCTCTTAATTATCAAGGAGAAAGCAACCAGGAACAATCTTGTTATAGTCCTAGTATTGAAGTAAGTTTTGGAAGTCTATCGTGTGCAAGACCCGAAAATGAAAAAGTTTTTTGTTGCTTTAAAATGACAGGCCCAGCCAAGTGGATGAAGCCGATTCTCTAACCGCTTTGGTGTATAGAAGAGCTTGACGATTTCGTATGTATTACCGTTGTTTAAATGTCGGGTGACGGTTGTGTCTTGCTCTGTCTTTAAGAATTGATTTTTTGCTGTTGAAGCAGGTGTGTAAAGGGAATCCATAATGAAAACACGGCCGTTTTCAGCCAAGGCTAGCTCTACCTTTTCCCAAAACGGTTCAAATTTCTCTGGCGGTACATGGGACAACCAAAAGCTAAAAAAGATAACATCATATTTCTCTGTGGGTTCCCAATCAAAAATATTAGCTTCTATGTATGTGACTTTGGATGAATGGAGCTTTTCTTTGTTGATGGCAATAGTTTCAGGGGCACTATCAACGGCCGTTACCCTGTCTGCGAATTGAATAAGCTGTTCTGTCCACCATCCTGTC
>JANQSK010000078.1 GCA_028284105.1 Anaerolineae bacterium | reverse complement strand
ATCCCTCAGTTCGGAGAGTCGATTATTTGAAGCCGCTGCTACTTTAGACAATGCTTGAACCATTCGCTGCCGTCCGACCGCATCTTCTGATCGTCTAATCGTGACAGTGGGTTGTTCTGCAAGTGTCTCATTGAGAGATTGATTGATTACAACTTCAACAAAGGCTCGTCTCATTTGGCTAATCACACCCCGTTGATACTCTTCTGGCGAGATAGATGGGGCCGTCAAAAGAATAGGGGTTCCGACAGAAAGCTTGCTCCAAGGTAATGTTTTTTGCTCGTTCCTAGGGGCTAATCGGAGAAGCATTCGTCCGCCCAGGGTGACATCTTCGCTTTTGATAACCAGCTGAGACAGACTGTTCTCCAGGTCAACTCTTTCTTCACGGTATTGCCTTTTTTCTTCTTGCGCTTCCCAATCTAGCCAACGAAGCTGGTCTTGAAAATAGGTTCCGAGTTGTTCTTCATTAACCTGTTGCCATGCTTGAAGATGGCTGCCATCAAATGTGGCCCCATCTATTTTTTTGACGACTTTTGTCGCAACATCGGCTTCTACTTCAACCGTCGCCATGCCCCCGCTGACTGAAATCTTGCCAACGGCCGTTTTCTCAATTTGGCCTTGCTCAATGAGTAATTTAAAGACGCCACCGCGCCGCGTTTGGGGAGAAAGATTATCAATGAAAATGAGGTGCATAGGAGGGCTCTTTAGTTCTGGGCGACTTTAAGGTTTAGTCCAAGTTGATTGAGAACGGCCGTTTGGGCAGCCCACATCTCTTTTTTATCAGCTGGCTCAAGATCATCATACCCGAGTAAGTGGAGGGTACCGTGAACGCCTAATAACTGAAGCTCTTCGGTAAGGGTGTGCCCTTCCTCATCAGCATGTTTTTGGGCATAAGCAATGGAGATAACAATATCTCCCAAATAATGCTCCATCCCAACCATAGGTTCTGTTGGGAAACTGAGGATATCTGTTGGGCTGTCTTTTTCCCTGAATTGGGCGTTAAGCGCTTGGAGGTGTTCATTGTCTGAGAGGACGATTGTAAGCTGTGATTGGGGATCGGCTTTTTGTTGAGTGAGCGTTGTGAAAACGGCCGTTTTCATCAGCTCAACCCAAGCACTATCTACCTCTACAAGTTCCTGAATTTCAATTTCAAACGTCATGGGTTTATTGGGAGTTGGGTACATTAGCACCCAAAGGTTTTGTATCGTCTAAACGGGGTTCCGAAGGTTGTCCATTCGATTCAGCTACAGGTTCAGGTGTTGGCGTGGGTTGCGGTGGGTCATCTGCCATCAACTCATCATTGCCTGGATATTTAACCCGAACGTGAAAACGGCCTTTTAGCGTTTTGATAAATGACTCTCTAATTTTTCGAATATCACCAAGCGTCAATCCTGATTCGTCCAACTGTCCATCAGCTAAATCATCATCAATAAGCGAGTTGACCAATTTTTCAATGGCTCGAGGTGTGTCTGGCTGTAAGGCACGTGATGCTGACTCAATGGCATCGGCCATCAAAACGATGGCTGTTTCTGGTGATTGAGGCAAAGGCCCTGGATAAGTGAATTTACTTTTATCAATTGACTCAGCATCCTCACCCGCTTGTTCTTTTGCTTTGAAGTAAAACCCTTTAACAATGCGTGTGCCGTGGTGTTGGTCAATAAAGCTGCGAATACGATCCGGCAAGCCGTGTTTTCGGGCTAGCTCTAACCCATCCGTCACATGGCTCATGATAATACGGGCGCTTGTGTACGGATCCATTGAATCGTGCGGATTAATGCCCTCTTGATTTTCGGTAAAGAAGGGGGAGCGATTCATTTTGCCAATATCGTGATAAAAAGCACCTACGCGGATCAGGGCTGTGTTGGCCTTAATCTCTTCACCGGCCTGTTCAGCAAGGTTGGCCACCATGATGCTATGATGATACGTGCCGGGCGCTCGGCGGAGCAATTCTTGGAGCAGCTCGTGGTCAAGTCGTGCCAAATCCATCAATTGAATTGTGGTTGTGACACCAAAAACGCTCCCCATAATATAAAACCCAACAAGCGAAAGCGCTGCGGACAAAACACCATTGGCAACGGCGAAGAGAGCTAGCTGGAGCAGTGAGACGACATCCACCATATTTTCCGTAAGTTGGAAAATGACAATGACGGTTACCTGACCGATAGCAGCAAAGATGCCTGCTCGGAATAAGGCATTGATGCGTTGCGCATCATGGATGGTAAGGGCAGCCATAATACCCCCTGCCATAGCGTAAAGCATGAGTTCTAGCGAGTTTGGTGCTGAAAAGCCAAAGAGGAAACTCATGACAAGGGTCGCAATAATGGCGAATCGCTCTTCGAAGATGACCGTGAGCATCATGGCCAAGGCCGCAATCGGATA
>JANQSK010000052.1 GCA_028284105.1 Anaerolineae bacterium | reverse complement strand
GCAACGCTCCCCACATCGGCCATTTCTGATCGCAGTATTTACGAAGATGCGACGATTTTTGCACAGGGTGCACGCAAGCTTGGCACAATCAGTGAACGTGATTACGATGCCTATCGCACTGTCTATCATCGCATCATCAATAGTCTTCCCAAGCCAGATTTACTCGTGCATTTAAAAGCCCCTATTCCCGTCTTACTTGAACGCATTGTCAAACGTGGCCGAGAAATGGAGAAAGGCATCACAGCAGAATATTTATCGCTTCTCGAATCATACTATGATGATTGGATCCACTCGTTTGATCTGTGCCCCATTTTAACCATCGAAACGGAAAATCTTGATTTTGTGAGCCGTCCTGAACATCTTGATGTGGTCGTCAAGGGTATTCAAGACAGACTCATGGGTCATGACGTGATTGTGCTCAACTAAGACGGTGTATCTCCACTCGGCTCGTAGCTTTCTAAGACAGAATCACCGATAAATTCTCTCAAAATTGAATCATTAGGGATACAACCGAGACTTTCCGTAGGCATAGGGTCAAACCACTGCAAAAAGGCAATCAATCGATTAGCCTCAACTCGTTCAGGTGTGCCAGGCTCTACTTGTAACAATAAGGGATAAGCCAGCTTCTTCAACACAGAAAGCTCATAGACAAGGGCCGAATTGAAAAAGACGTTAGCATGCTGCTGATTGGGGAAAATATACCGCTTCTCACCTTTACGCACGCTTAGCCAGCGTTTAATAGTGTCAGCGGCCGTATATCCTCGGTATTCTGCATCACGCACAATGCGTCGTAGCAGTCGTGTATCAGTTGTAGGCACACGGTTGTGTTTATCTAAATTAAGTTGGGTAAATGCAGAAATAAAGATGCGATAGACGGCTTCGGGGGGAATGCCTTCAATTATTTTTGGATTCAACCCATGAATTCCTTCAATAATGATGACGTGATCTTCCCCAATGCGGAGTGGTTCTCCTTCTTCGCGCATGCCTGTATGGAAATTATATCTTGGCTGAGTGATTGTCTCCCCATTGAGTAATGATTTGAGATGCTCCCGGAATAGCGGAACGTCTACCGCTTCTAAAGCTTCAAAATTGTATTCACCGTTTCTATCGCGAGGGGTTTCATCACGATTGACAAAGTAGTTATCCATCCCCATCGTAATTGGAAAGATTCCTTTCGCGAGCAGCTGAATCGAAAGGCGTTTACTAAAGGTTGTTTTTCCTGCAGAAGTTGGACCAGATATTAAAATCACGCCGGGTCGCTGTTGGGTGATTTCACCCGCAATTTTTGAGAGCTGCTGTTGATGGAACGCTTCTGCAACAAGAATGATTTCACGCAAACGGCCGTTTCGAATGCCATCATTCAACGCCGCGACACCAGACACTCCCATAATCTTCAACCATTGCCCATACTCCTGAAAAACGCGTGCCAAACGAGGCTCATCTTCAAATTGAAGCAAAGCACCTTCTGGATTCTGCTTACGAGGAAAATGTAAAATAAACCCATTTCCATACAAATGCAGATCAAAGAAGGATAAATAACTGCTGTTTGGCACCATAAATCCGTGGAAATAGTCTCGAATTCCATCAAGCTCATAAAGTGTCAAATAATCCTTTCGGCGACGCGTAAATAGATCGGCTTTTTCTATATCGCCATGCTTTTGGAAAAGTTGAATTGCCTCATCTAATGGAACACGAACCTTCGTGATTGGCAGTGCTTCATTCACCAAACGCTGCATCTCATCTTTTAACAGCTGAAGAGCCTTAGAAGAAAATGGGGTCTTATCACTGCGTTCGCAATAGTAGCCACCAAAGGGCATCGAATGTTCCACTTCAATCGTATGCTCGGGAAAACAACGTTTGGCGGCCACAATCATCAAAAAGGACAAAGAGCGTCTATAAATACGCATGCCATCTGAGTTGGCAATCGTTACAGGCTCAATTTGTGAATCTTTATAGAGGGGAACAAATAGTTCACGCAGTTTTTTATTGATGAGTGCCGCAACAACGTGCCCATCAGCTTTGGGCTGGGCTTTTTTCATAAACTCAAGCACTGTCGTACCACTAGGCGCATTAAACGCTCTACCATCAGGAAATACCGCTTGAATTTCTGTTCGAATGTTTGCAGGTTGGACTGACATAGAGCCTCCTTAAGCTTGTAAAAGAAAGTGTTTAGAATTTGTTTGAAATAGCTTGTGATTGTGTGCGGTGTTTAGAATTGAATAATCAATTACACACTTCATTATGGATCGTGACAATAAGGCATAAGTATGCCATCACAATATTCTCATTTAATTATTTATGTATTTTTTGAGGAGTTCGATGGATGCAATACAGGTTTTTTGCTTGAGTTCATCTCTCGTATCAGCAGAAACAGTTGATTGGACGTTTTTCTCCATCCAGACTTTATTATAAAAATAACCGCTGAATGTGACGACATCAAGCTCTGCGCGCGGTGCGAAAATTTCGAGCGTTCTTACTTGCCCAGAGGGCTTTAATTGATCCGACACCATGTTTTGCCACTCAACTAGGGCATCGTCTGTCCCAAAGGGAAGCCATGCATTTGGATGCGCTTTATTTATATCGTCCACAGCGTGTTTGGGAAGCACAGCCAAAGATTCTGCATCCATGACACAAAGTAAAAGCAAATGAACTAATCGACGATGAGTTGATTTGCCTAAACTGTTATTTTGCCAAAAGAATGGAGAGATAATATCTAAAAACCAAAAGCGATCATAAAGCAGATGGGTAATGTATCCCGCAATAAACCAACGATGTGCAGGGGATTGTATATTTGCTGATTGTAATTGGGGATAGATGTGAAGCATTTTGCCAACGGGATCGTGCTCAGGCGGCAGTGGAATAGGGTAGAAGTGGGTATCTTCTCGTTTAATTTTGGCTAAGAATGAAAAGTCGGGGGCGATTTGACCAAAATAAAATGCAGGCCAATGTTCAAGAAGCTGTTGATACAGGGCATCATCTTGTTGGGAAACGGCCGTTTTAATGGTTTCAGCCATCTCTAAGTGCATAAATGGGGTTGGCATAAGTCTATTATGATCAACGATGCCAATCTGGGCAATCAGTTGGGGCAAACCAACGCGTACTCACATGGCCTCTTAACCGATTTAAGCTAGGCAAACACGCTAAAATAATGCGAGGGTTTCGATTCGCAATTTTCAAATCTGTTTCACCAATACGGGTTTGAAGCTGGAGCTCAACCGAGGTTCCATCACCAATTGTTCCCGCGCCAGAAAGCTGTTCAGTTGGCACGACAAGGGCAACAGGGACTGCATAACCACGGATATGATAAGCACGGCCAGACTGGTCAATGTAATCATAAATGGTGTGTTCCCCATAGGTCCACACACCAGAAACAGGCTGATCCCCCAATACAAGCAATGAATTGTTTGTTACATTCCCTTTGGTTAATTCAATGGCTATCGTCCATTGGGACGCAATTTCTGGGGAAATACCATTTCTCGCGGCAATGGCTTTGCCGTAATTATCTAAAACGGATGCTGCATAATTTTGAGGAACGTTCTGATCAACTTCAGCCCAACCACCATTGTAGGCTGCAAGCGCAGCACTTAAATCCCCACCGGATTGACGTACAACATCTGCTAATATTTGCACTCCCCAGCGTAGATTAA
>JANQSK010000049.1 GCA_028284105.1 Anaerolineae bacterium | reverse complement strand
TCAACTTTTTGTGAATGTCCCCGTTGAATGGTCTCAGGTTGATGGTAGCTCATGGAACAATGAGTCAGGTGAAAACCTTGGTTTCCGTTTGATTGCTTCTCCAGATGTTAATGGATACCAGACAAGCTGGTCTACTCCTGGAGTTTCCTTCCGTGTTTCAAGTAGCTTGGGTATGGACGATAAACAACTTATTGAGCAAATTGACCTTTCCAGTGATTGTGAATATGGTGGTCGTGAAGCTTATGCTGACCAACTGTACACCGGTCAATATGATGTATGGACAAACTGTGGGGAAGCGGGTGCAACATTTGTCGTCTTAACGGCCGTTCCGCAAGATTCTGCTTTTGTCATTCTTCTTGAAACCCAACTTATAAGTGATGCAGATGTCGCCGCCTTTGATGAGATATTAAACAGCTTCATTGTCCAATAGATCAATTTATTGATTTATTGGAGCTCAGAATAAAAGAAAACGGCCGTTTCTCTAGTGAAACGGCCGTTTTTTATGGATCGATAATCAGGTGAGCAGTTTAAAGAATGCCCACCTTCGTTTCACAGGTAAAGCTTTCAACAGCGCCGTCAGGTGCCACATTATTTGCTCCCATCGCAAGTGGTAATGAAAGTCGCAGTAAGTATATAAAAACAGCAAAATTTCTTAAATAGTTCTACAATCATGACCCAATACTTCTGCCTCTAATTTGCTCCATCGCTTGTTATATACGCGTAGGAGAAATAGCAATGGAAAGGCAATCGAGAATCATCACATCGGAGAGTGATCTGAATGCGACGCACCTCACTTGGCCTGCTTTTATTTATCGTTCTTAACTTATTGCTCATAGGCTGTCGGCAAGTGACCGTTGATCCCAACGCCACACGTGTGCTTTTTGTTGGCAATAGCTACACACGCCAAAATAGCCTTCCCGGTCAGTTTCGTTTGCTGGCTGAATCCGCCGATAAAACTGTACAAATCGGCCGTTCGACAAGTGGTAGTGCCACGCTTGGCCATCACGTTTCTGAGGGGGATGTAGCCGAACTGCTAACGGAGTTAGGCCCTTGGGATTATCTGATATTACAGGAGCAAAGCGTTTTACCAACGAGCGAGGATAGGGTTCAGCAGGAGATGCTGCCAGCCGCCCATGCCCTACACGAGCTTGGCCAAGCGGCAGGGGCACAGACCATTTTATATATGACGTGGGGGCGTCAAGATGGGGAATCGGTGCAAAAGGTGGGGTTTGAAAGCTACGATGATATGCAAACATTATTGGAAGACGCTTATCAAACAGTGGCGACAGAGCTAAGAATACCCATTTCGCCGGTTGGCGTGGCTTGGCAAAATGCATTGGCAAAACGGCCGTTTCTCGACCTATGGCAAGCAGATGGGAGCCACCCCACACCGCTTGGCACCTACCTAGCCGCCTGTGTTTTTTACACCGCTATCTTTAACGAAAGCCCTGAAGGATTACCGTATCATGGGGAAATTTCAGCAGATGATGCCGCTTTCTTACAGCAAATTGCCGCCGAAACCGTTTTGAATGACCCTGCTAAATGGGGCTTGCCGCAAAACTGAATCAAAAAGTTGGCAGCAGGTGACAAGAATGTTGGAGGCTGTTTTACATACATATCAGGGGTTGCCACTTCCCATGTTTTTTTGCTTGAAATGATCAGTTTCCTTCTGTTTATCAGCATTCCATCTCACTTGTGAGGTTATTCCAAATTAATCACACAGACCAATAGGTTTTGTTTTATCAATTGATGAGGTTGTGATCTTATCCAATAAACCCCAACACCCCATAGAAACCAAAAAGGTGCGGAGAGCGCCGCACCTGTTGGTTAATGTATTGAGCAGAATAAGCAAAAAGCTTTTTTAGGAGAGGAAAGGGGGAGCAACCCTTTCCTGAAAATGACTAGTATGTTTGCTGCGATGTTTTAAGCGTGACTTTGCGGTTCTCCCTGCTCCCCCTGACTCCCCGTTTAGGGTGTCAAAGTCACTTGTGTTTGCTGCGTTGTGAACTGCGTTGTTAATGTTTATAGTAGATAGGGTGACTTACGTTTTCTGTTACAGGTTGATACATCAGTCACTTGCATTTCTAAATAGCAAGCCAATTGATACTAATGACTATGGTTTTTTGCCAAAAATAATCAAGACGTCATCCAATTGAAGCACTTCCTTTGGATCCGGATTGTACAAAAATCGCTCGCCTCTTTTGATAGCAACAACGTTTTGGTCTTGGGAATCTGAGAATGAACCTGCCGGCTTGGATAACCAAGGTGATTCTGACCCAATGCGAAAATCATCAAAGAGCACATCCCCATGATCTCCTTTCCGGAACAGCATGTTATTCCAAAATTCACCGAGTTCAGGGCTCACCATTTGAGACGCCATATGGTATCCGCCAATCATGTTTGCAGAGGTCACTTGATCAGCCCCGGCCAAATAGAGACGACGAAAATTCCATTCATTTGAAGCACGTGCAACAATGCGTAACTTCTCGTTGTTTAAAATACGGACCATTTCGCGCGCGCTGAGAATGATTGAGATGTTATCTCGGTCGTCGTCCATGGCGGCAACTAAACCTCGTGCCCGTTCAATCCCAGCTCGCCGCAGATGCTGCTCATCGGTTGGGTCTTCTAGCAAGTACAAAATGCCCGTTTCACTAGCGAGTTCAGGAATACTCTTATCTTCATCATCTGAGAAATCTGAGACGTCGAAACTTCTATAATGTTGCTGGCGTTTTGCTACATATCCCTCATGAAGCCAAAGCATGGCCCATTTTAAAGTCTCTTCATTCTGTTCTACTAAAATAAAGGGGATATCACGGTTGAAGAAGTCAGCCGCAATGCGATGGCCGACAACGGATCCCCCACAAATGATGATATGGTCGTTCAAACTAGCAATTTTATTCATACGGCGTTCTCTTATGGCACGGGTAACCCGCTCCGTTTCATATTCAATCACAACTGCAGCTAAGGTTGATATGGCGTACCCCGCTAACCCAATCGCCATCAAGCTAAAGAAGATAGCAAAGATGCGCCCTGCAGGTGTCTGAGGGCTTAAATCACCATAGCCTACCGTGGTGACAGTAATAATGGTGGCATAGAGTGAATCGAGGAATGACCATCCCTCAATCAGTGAATAGGCAACGGTGCCAATACAAACTAAAATCAGGATAGGGATGATGGCCAGGCCTAAGCCTGACCGTACCATCGTTCTGGCGAGTCTTCTGATTGAATTAAAGAGGATTGATCTATAGGCAGCCATCGTGTGCGTATCTATCTATCAAGCTCTGAAAAGGCAATGTCGAGCGCATTGATAATGATATCCAGCTCGTCTTCTTGGATGATCAATGGAGGTGACATGATGATCTTGTGGCCCGAAGCGCGAACCATCGCCCCTTCATTGCGCGCGACATTGACAATCTGTTTGACAAATTCAGGGTCTTTCATCTCTTTGGTGTCTTTATCTGCCACCATTTCGAGCGCGACCATGAGTCCCTTCCCACGAACGTCCCCAACTGACTTGAAGCGATCAACAAATGGACGAAGTTTGTTGAGGAAATAGTCCCCTTGCTTGCCAGCATTCTCCGGCACATTTTCATTGACAATGATATCGAGGTTTGGAATCGCAGCGGCACAAGCAACTGGATGACCTGAATAAGTGTACCCATGCATAACGGCTCCAAAGCTGTCTTTATTGTTCATCAAACCGTCATTGATACGATGATTGATCATTGTGGCACCGAGCGGAATGTATCCACTGTTAATTCCTTTGGCGAAGACCATCATATCTGGCTTGACGCCCCATGCTCTTGAGCCGAATAACGAACCCGTACGGCCGAATCCCGTCACCACTTCATCAGCGATGAGCAGTACATTGTATTTGTCACAAACTTCTCGCACCAATGGCCAATAGTTTGCAGGTGGTACAACTACACCACCTGCACCCATGACAGGTTCAGCAATGAACGCAGCCACGGTGTCTGGTCCTTGGAATACAATTTCATTTTCGAGCAATTGGGCGCAAATTTTACCGAGCTCTTCTGGGTCTGATGTAAATGGATTGCGGTAGAGGTAAGGGGCTTCAATATGAAAGCATCCAGGTAGCATAGGCTCGAAGTTTCGTCTGAAAGGCGTGTTGCCGTTGATGGACGCCCCACCAAAATGGGTGCCATGGTAGCCACCGCGAAGCGAAATATATTTGGTGCGGTCTAGCTGACCGACAGCTTTCCAATAAACTCGAGCTAAGCGTAAGGCTGTTTCGATTGAATCAGAGCCACCTGAGGTAAAAAAGGCACGCGCCATCCCTTCTGGCTCTGTCATTTGGACGAGCTTAGCGGCTAATTCAATGCTGACTTCGTTGGCGGTTCCGTTAAAAATTGAGTAGTAAGGCAGTTTATCGACCTGAGCTTTGATAGCGTCGCGGATTTCCTTGCGATCGTAACCCAAGTTGACGTTCCAAAGTCCACCAACACCGTCGACCATTTTACGGCCGTCTATGTCGGTCACATAAACACCTTCGCCACTGCTAATGATGAGCGGATTTGATTCTTCAACGGCCGAGACATGACCCATTGGATGAATAATTTGCTTTGCATTGTTTTCTTTGAAAAATGAGGGGGATTGCATACCTATTTCCTTTCCTGAGTAATTTTCAAAAACCGATTTGAATACGCAAAGTTGCTCTGAAAATCACTTTATCCGTGCAGAATGAATTCTAGTCGAATGGTATCATAACCTTGAATTTGTGCCCTGTGATAAAAAAATAAAGTATACTGAGATGACTAGATTTGCTCAGATAAGTGGAGAACAAAAAGCTCTTTGAAATAAAAGAGTGACATAAAAGTCTTTGTTCTCCTGAAGGTAAATCACATTGACCATCATGGCATTCAGATTCCTTTTTGTGATTTACTTATGATGAACTATGCAATTCCCAACATTAGAGACAGAGCGACTTCGATTACGAGAACTTCATGACACCGATATTGATCGTTTGTTTGAGATATTCTCTGACCCCCTTGTGACCGAATTTTATAATATTCGCACCTTTTCTAAACCGCATGAGGCGCAAACGCTACTGGAGCGTAGGCGAACCCGCTTTTCGGATAACCGCGGTATTTGCTGGGCTATTGAATTGAAGTCTGAATCCAAGATTGTGGGCACCTGTGGCTTTAATGCTTGGTTTGAAAAAAAGCGGGTGGGAGATTTGGGGTATGAATTGGAACGGCCGTATTGGAATCAAGGCATTATGACTGAAGCATTGACGCCGATTGTATCGTATGGATTTGAGCAAATAGGCTTAGTGCAACAGCGAGCTTGGGTCATTCCGCAAAATAAAGCGTCAGGGAAAGTGCTGTTAAAAATAGGTTTTGAATCTCAAGGGGTGCAGCTGGCTCGGGGATATTGGGATGGCACCTTTCACGACCTAGAGCTGTTTACCTCAACCATACCCAACCCTCCTGATATGACCTTCCCCATTTAAACGAAGTCTGACAATTCATCATGTCGAACGAAGACGCTCAATTTAAACGTCACACATAAAAAAAAAGCCGAGACATCTTGATGTTAGATGCCTTGAAAATATTAAGGTCTCTTATATTGAGATGTCTCGGCTATCTATTTGATTAACAAAACAAATAGATGAATTCGCTCGACATGCCTTTATGGGATGCCAAGGGCTTCTTGAAGTGCTTGCTCTGTGGCGCCAAGGGCCGCAGCAGCCGCTGCAAAGTCTGGTGGTGGGTTGCCAAGTGCATCACGTAATGCTTCTTCGGTCACACCTAAAGTCGTTGCGGCAGCCGCAAAATCGATGTTGGGTCGGCCTTGATTGCCTTGCTGTTGACCGCCTCCTTGTCGTTGGCCATTCCCTTCTTGTTGTGGCCCTTGCCCATTTCCACCACCATTCCCACCGTTGCCAATTTCAACCTCACCGCGATAACAGCTCATGAAATAAGGGAAGCTTGCCGTTGCGAAGTAAGCATATGATCCATCATTAAATTCCAAGCCATTGCACTCATCCAGTTCAGATTTGCCTTCAACATAGC
>JANQSK010000034.1 GCA_028284105.1 Anaerolineae bacterium | reverse complement strand
ATAAAAGTCCAATGGACTTTTATTGAATTTGCCAACTCACCCGAAGGGCAAACCATTATTGCCGGCTCAGGAAGGACGGTTCCTTCATTACGTGCTATCGCTGAATCAGATGTGTTTTTAAATCCTGGACAACCACCAGAGCGAAGCCATGTGTGGATCGACACTATTCCTACCTTACGTATCGTCCCTGTGATGAGCACTTGGCAAGAGGTTGAAAGTGTGGCGGGGCAAGAGTTTGAAAGAGCACTTTATGGGGATATTTCAGTGGAAGAAGCTGCCACGCTTTCCTTTACGCGCACTGAAGAATATTTTAGGCTTGCTGAGTTTGCTGCAGAGGAGTAAAAGTAGGCATTTTTCAAGTTCAAAATTGATAATTAAAGCAAAAGTAAGGCTTGCCCATTTGAACCGTTCTGTATATAGTTTAATTGTATGAGCAACATTGGGCAGATCGAAGCCTCCCTCCTCACTGATATTGGTCAAAAACGAGATACAAACCAAGACTTTGTCGCGTATTGGCAACCCACGTCGGCAGAAGATGAAGATAAACACGGTTGGTTGTATATTGTGGCTGATGGGGTTGGCGGTGCAGATGCTGGGGATTTTGCCAGTCGATTTGCAAGTGAACAGACGATTGAACATTATTTAAAAAATCTTGAAGAACCCCATTGGGGGCAGCGTCTTGTTAAAGCGATGCAAATCGCAAATACCAATCTCCGTCAATATGTTGCTGAAAATACAGAAAATAGCAGAATGGCCACAACAATGGTTGCGGCCATTATTTATAAATCGCAACTTTTTGTAACAAATGTTGGTGATAGCCGCGGATACTTGTTGCAAAATGGGCAATTTTCACAAATTACAAAAGATCAAAGTTTAGTAGCAAAGTTAGTCGAAGAAGGTGCTATTTCAGAGGAGGAAGCCAAAGAGCATCCTCACGGAAATATTATTCTTTCAAGTTTAGGTTCTGAAGCAAACCCGCAGATTGATTTATTTAATTTTAAACTTCAATCTGGAGATATCCTTTTATTGTGTTCTGATGGATTAACAAAATACGTCGATGATGATGAAATCGCTCATATTATTCGTTCAGCAAGTCCTAGTGAAGCATCTCAAAAGCTGATACGGATGGCAAATGAACGAGGGGGCTCTGATAATATTTCAGTTGGCATCGTGCACTATTTTCCTCAGAAAACGGCCGTTTTTAAAACAGCCACCAAATCAAGAAAAGAACCTCAATCTCAAATACGCAATGGCTCTAAATCATTGCTTTGGGGATACACACTTGCTTTATCCCTTGTCCAAACCGCCTTAATATTTCTCGTTTGGGCCTTTCTTCGCGTCTGATCATCATTGTTCAATTCTAAAGAAGGTTTCCAGCTTCTTAGCGTTAAAAACACAGTTTTAAACCACATTGAATTAGCAATAATTTTAATAGTGACCTATCCCTTTTTTATATCTTGAACCATTTATTGTTTAAGAATAATTGCTACGATCAGATAACCACCGACATTGATGCTTAAACAACAACATACCTTGCCGACTGGAGGCTAAATGAATTCAAAATTACGGATAATTCCCTTAGGTGGTCTAGGGGAAATCGGCAAAAACATGACTGTCATCGAATATGAAGATGAAATCTTAATCATTGATGTCGGAATTATGTTTCCTGCCAATGATATGCTCGGAATTGACACGATCATTCCTGATTATAACTATTTGATGGATAAGCTTGATAACATCAAGGGCATCCTTATTACGCATGGACATGAAGACCATGTGGGTGCTCTACCCTACTTTTTGCAGGATGTTAATGCACCTATTTATGCTACCCCACTGACTAAAGGGCTTATTGAAGTTAAATTACGTCAGGCCCATCTTGATGAAGAGGCTGAGGTCGTTGAAATTCAAGCGGGAAGCAAATTCAATATCGGTGAATTTACTATTGAACCTTTCCATGTCGCCCACAGTATTCCTGACTGTGTTGGCTTTGGGATTACAACGCCTGTAGGCCTTATCGTTCATACAGGGGATTATAAATTTGACCATACCCCTGCTGACGGATGGCCTCCTGACTTTGCAAAACTTGCTGAATTTTCAACGCGCGGCGTATTGTGCCTATTAGCAGACAGCACAAATGCGGATCGTCCGGGTTGGACAAGAACGGAACAAGCTATCGAAGGGGCATTTGATGACCTTTTCCGAGATGCTCCTGGCCGTGTCATCGTCGCGTCGTTTGCATCTCTCATTTCAAGGATCCAACAGGTTGCAGATATGTCGGCTAAATACGGCCGTAAATTAGCCATCACGGGTCGCTCAATGCGAGAAAACACCAAAATGGCTCGGCGCTTAGGATACCTCGACATCGATGATGATATGCTCGTTGATATCTCAGAAATAGAACATTATCCAAATAACCA
>JANQSK010000033.1 GCA_028284105.1 Anaerolineae bacterium | reverse complement strand
TGGTGAAAGTGGTCTTGCTGATGTGGGGAGGGCAAATCCACTTGGGTTTATTTTAGTTGTGGGAGGCCTTGTTTTTGAGGTCTGCAATACGATGTTTGTGCGTACTCGGATGCGGAATACGGATCCGATGCAAGTGACAGCCATTCGATTGTTGGTGGCAACGGCCGTTATTTTGGTGTTTACATTATTCTTGGGGGATTTTTCTCTTGCCAATGTGACCCGAGCTGGCTATCTGACATTGGGTTTTGCTGCACTTATTGGTGCGCTGGCTGCACAGTTTTTAGCTTTTTATATTCAACGTACTTTTGGGGCGACCGCTTTTTCATTGAACTCATTTTTGGTTCCGATCTTTGCAACAATCGCTGGTGCGCTGTTCCTTGATGAAATTGTGACACCTACGATGTTGGTGGGCATGCTGTTGATAGGTAGTGGCCTCTATCTAATCAATCGTATTCCAAAACAAGTTGAGAGTAATTAGAAAAAAAGATACTTCCTGCCACTGATTAAACAACTCTGAATTATTAGCTACTTCACAATCATTGGCCGAAAATCAACGGCCGTTTCTAGCCCAACTTGGTTTAAAAGAGAGATGGCCAGCTGACGGTTCACACCAATTTGCTGGATGCTGTGAGCATCCGCATTGAGGAGCACCTGATTGCCGCCGAGCTCTTTATACCAACTAAGGAACATGATGAGTAAGTCGTGCCAATGAGGGGCATCTGATAACAATCTTGTGTTTAGTTCAAGGGCGATCTGTTTTTCAATAACGGCCGTTAATAACTCTCGCACGACGCTTCCAACCTTTCGTTCATCAAAAAAGTAACCCTGTTTGTAACCTCGCCAAAATATACGGTCAAAGTGGGCTAAAACATCAATTTCACACTGATCGACAATGGCTAACAGCTCAGAAAAGTAGTGACGATACACAATATCTGGGTGATGAAATTTAAAGCATTGTTTTTCATGGATGTTCATGTCGTATAGCCAGTGGAGTGACCCTATTTGAACATCAAATTCATAGTGGGTGAGCAACAGATCGATTTCATCTTGATATTGATGAGGATTACCATATTCAACACCAGTTAAAACAGCAAGCCCTTGGGGTTCAAATTGAATACGAGCATCGGTTATTTGTTGGAAGTAAAGTTCGTAGTCGGGTAAGGTGGGCCAAGTAGGATGCCATTCAGCATGGTCTGTGAATGCAACGGCCGTATATCCCAACGCAATTGCCTGTTCACACATTTCAAACATGTGACATTGAGCGTCAGGACTAAAATGCGAATGCATGTGAAAGTCTGTTTGTGTGGTTATTCCATTCATTAAGATAACTCTCCTACCATTAATTATCTCAAACCATTGTTAACAGAATGTCAACCGATGTTTAAAGATTTGTTTTTTTTGATAGGAGATGGGGGCTAAAGGGTCGAAACCGGATCGATATCGACCTGCCATTTGGGTGGAATAGGGAACTCTTCAAGAATTCGATTGGGGTTAGGGGAACGAAGAATGATTTGCCAGCGGTAACGGCCGTCTACCCGACTAAAGAAGGGCGGTGTGGGGCCGATCACTTCAGATGCAGCTAATGCCTGTTGACGAATGTGTAACCGGAGTCCCCGAGCTAAATCCTCAGCCTGTGTTTTAGCACGATCAAAAACGGGGTCAACAAGCACCAGTTTGGCCATGCGTCTGAACGGGGGCAAGCTGTGCTGAGTACGGAATCGAATCTCATCCAAATAAAAGCTGGTGTAATCGTGGTCGGCAGCTGCTTGGATGGCATAATGCTCTGGTTGATATGTTTGCACAATGACGCGCCCGCCGAGCAACCCCCGCCCGGCGCGACCAGCCACCTGTGCCAACACTTGGAACGCTCGTTCACCTGTGCGGTAATCGGGTAACCCGAGTGACACATCTGCTGAGATAACGCCTACTAGTGTCACCAAAGGCAAATCCAACCCCTTCGCAATCATCTGCGTGCCAACCAAAATATCAGCTTCTTGGTTGATAAAACTAGCGAGTAGATTTTCGTGTTTGTTTTTGCCTGACGTCGTGTCTCTGTCCCAGCGGGTGATGCGGGCATCAGGCCATCTTGCTTGCACGCGTGCCTCCACCTCTTCAGTGCCAAGCCCAAAGTAGCGAATCCGTTTGGACCCGCATTGAGGGCATTCTGCATGATTGGGTTCTTGCCGTCCACAATGATGGCAAACCAACGACATGTGCGGTCGATGATAGGTGAGTGGGGAGTCGCAGCGAGGGCAACTCGCCACATAGCCACAGTCTCGGCAAATGACAAAGGTGGCGCTGCCTCGTCGGTTTAAAAAAATGATGGCCTGTTCTTTGCGATCAAGTGTTTCAGTGATGGCCCGTTCAAGAGAGCGGCTAAAGATAGACCGATTACCTGCGCGAAGCTCCTGCCTTAAATCAACAATTTGGATAGGGGGCAGCGGTATGGTGAGTGCGCCTTCGGGGTCTTCTTGATCATGTTCGTAGACGTTGGTGATTTGCAGCCGTTCCGTCTGGCTCTCAATACGCTGCCGATGGCCCATGACCCGTTTTGGCATTTCAAGAAGCTGATAACGGCCGCTTTGGGCGCGATGATATGTGACAATGTCGGGCGTGGCGCTTCCTAAGATGACCACGGCCCCCACCATGTTACCCAGTTCGATTGCTACATTTCTCGAATGGTAATAGGGTGGTGGGACGGGTGGTGTCTGTTTATAGCTGCCATCATGCTCTTCATCGAGCACAATGACCCCTAAATTGGGAAGCGGTGAAAACAAGGCGCTGCGTGGCCCTACCACAATGTCAAAAAGTCCCTGTC
>JANQSK010000016.1 GCA_028284105.1 Anaerolineae bacterium | reverse complement strand
ATTCAGTAGAGCTTTATAACGTGTAGCGTTTTCAGTAATTAACAGATGTATTCAGAGAGTAGTTCGCCTGCTGAATACAGAAGCTGAAGTAGGAAAATCTTGACTGATTTATCGATTGAAGTACAAATGCGTTCTAGTCGCTCGGTAGGCGCTGGCTCCCAGGTCAGGCCGGCGTCTACCATCCTTCAAAATAAGGAGAGTTTGAACGCGGTAATGAGAAACCTGTCTGAATTAACCGATGCAGATTTGGTTGCGCTCAGTCAAAAACGAGGCGCAAAGGATGAACGGCCGTTTCAAGAGCTGTTTAGACGTCACCAAACAACCGTCTACCGAATTTGCTACAGTTACATTCGTCATTCACAGGATGCTGAAGACCTCACACAAGACGTCTTCCTCAAAGCTTACCGCAGCCTCAACTCTTTTGAAGGGCGATCATCATTTAAAACCTGGATATCACGAATAGCCATTAACAGTTGCAAAAACGAGACGCGTAGAAGAAGCAGGAGACCACAACTTTCAGAGACAGACGTTGACACCATGGCGGATGCCCTTCCTTCTGGTGAAACAACCGAAAGTGAATGGTCTGTACGACGGCAGTACGAGTTGCTAAACAGTGCATTAGGAGAGCTAAAACCTGATGCATTAGAAATATTGGTACTTAAGGATTTGGAGCAAAGACCGTATGCAGAAATAGCAGAAAGATTGGGAATTAGTGTGAGCGCAGCAAAAATGAGGGCACAGCGCGCTCGCGTAGAGCTTCAGCGACATTTTACCCAAATGGAGCAACAAGGGTCTGGGTTATGACAAGATTAATTGATTCAACACAAGAAACTTTACTCAGAAGATTTGTAGAAGGTAACGTAAACGACCTTGAAAAAGAACAGGTTCGCGCCATCTTGAAAAAGGTTGTTGACGGTTCACTTTCTGAACAGGAGTCTGAAACCGTGTTAGACATTTTAGGTGACAATGAAGACGGCTTCGAAATTCTGGAGTCGATTTGGCTGAACCAACCCTTAGGACAAGCCCTTGCCAGCACCCCCATTCTCGATGACGATGCCTCAGAACGAATTCGGGGCGGTGTTGTGAAAAGAATTCGCATTTCCAATACAATGGGAGCCGCAGTCCGACTAGGTACAACTGGGTTCGGATCGGTTGCTTCAAGTTTATTAAAACCATTAATTAGAAAAAACAAGTGGGAGTCTCGTCGTCAACGACGACGTAGAAGGAGATAATTGAATGATCGATATAGAAACCATTCAATCAGCATTTAATAATATCGTCACGCGCCTCATCGAGTTTGGCCCAACATTCCTGACATCAATCTTAATTTTAGGGCTGGGCTGGTTGCTTTCTCGCGTGATTTCTAACGTGGTCATCCGCATTTCAGACCGTGTGAATCTAGAAGGACTTCTTGAGCGTACTGGTGTCCGAGCCGGTTTAGATCGTGCTCAAATCAAGCAGACAGGTGGTGAGCTTCTTGGCCGATTGCTGTTCTGGATTATATTCCTCAATTTCTTCTTAATTGGTCTTGAAAATATGGGGCTTGATGCGGCCGTTCAGCCGCTTCGTGATTTGATTGGCTTCTTGCCACGAATTATTGCTGCATTGGCTACTCTAACTGCCGGTGTCTTGCTCGCTCAATTCCTTGGCAAAGCTGCTCAAGCTGCTATGAGCGGAATGGGCGTTGAGTTCCACGAAGAAGTGGGACAGGGCGTCAACATTTTGCTCATCATTATGGTTGTCACCGTTGTGTTAGAACAAATTGGCATCGATGCTGACATCCTCACAACCATCTTTACAAATGTAATAACGGTCGTGATTGCGGGTCTAGCCTTGGCCTTCGGCTTGGGTGGACGAGATGTAGCCCGTAACGTCTTAGCAGGCTACTACGCTCGTGAACAGTTTGAACCTGGCGATTTGATTGTCATCAACGGGGATGAAGGGTTTTTGGAAGGTATCGGAACACTCAATTCAGAGATTCGTGTGGGTGAAGATATTTTGATTGTGCCCAATACGCGCTTGACCGCAACGGCCGTTAAAATCAGAGAAATTGCCGACAATAACGACACCCCATTAGAGGAGCCAAAATAGCAAATTGCCTCTTGCATCTTACAGTCAACTTTTGTAAGATGTTGCCGGCATTCAATCAGTAAATCACAGGTCTATTTCCCACGCCTGTAGAACCGTTAAGTGATTTACTGCTTATTGGATGGAGAAGAAGAGTTTAAGGAAGCTGATGGAACATCCATCAGCTTCTTTGTTTTTGCGGAGAGGATTCACAGATCCAATGCAATCTACTCTAACCACTCAATAAAAAAAGCGTCTAGCGAATCACCATATACCTCTTCCATCACCGCTTGAAACTGTTCATCCGAAGCCGTGCCCCCACCGTACCGTTCAAAGTAAAGTCGCAGTCCATCAAAAAATGCTTCATCCCCGACCGTTTGTCGCAGTTCATGCACCATCAGCGCGCCGCCAAAGTAGGTGTTAAAGCTAAACAGCAGTTCGGGTGGAGGAGAGCCTAAGGGATACCCAGGCCCATTTTCTGCCACGGCCGATTTTATCGCCTCCATTTCTAGCGCTAATCCCTCAGGATCGTCCCGATGTTCCCACATCAGCGAAATATATGTGGCAAAGCCTTCATTCCGCCACATCTCTTCCCATGAATCAAGACTGACCCAATTACCAAACCACATGTGCGCCAATTCATGAATTACCGTTACTTGCCCAATCATTCGAGTCGAAAGAATGACCATCGTTTGGGTCTCGAGGGACGCACCAGGCGCATCCGCTGTCACAAAGCCAAATACCTCAAATGGATAAGGACCAAAGAGCTCACTCATCCAATCGATGGCTTCCCCTGTAATTGAAGAAGCACGAGCAAAGTTTTCTCGATTTTCAGGGAAGGTGTAGTGACGTATAGGAACCCCATCTGGAGATTCATCGTCGATTCGGACATACTCACCCACTGCAATTGTGGCGAGGTAAGGCGCCATCGGCCCTTCATGCTCCCAAATAAAGGTTTGATTGCCATTGTCATCCGGGATGACATCTTGAAGAAGGCCATTGGCAACGGCCGTTAAGCCTTCAGCAACAGTCAGTTCAAAGCGAAAACGCGCCTTGTCACGAGGATGGTCATTGTTGGGCAGCCAGTAACGCGTTCCATCTGGCTCAGACAAAATGTAGGCAGAGGTGCTGTCAACAAAATAAAGTCCTAACGAGGGGGCAAATTGAACAAAACGGGACGCTTCAGCAAGCGGAGACCCTTCATATTGAATAAAGGTGGTAAATGATTCCCCTTGAGGAATGGGTTGGGCAGGTTCTATCAATAATTTGTCTCTACTACGATCAAAGCTTGCAATATTATCTCCCACTGTCACTGTGCTAACGTCATATCCCACAAAATCCAATGAGAATTGCTCAAGCGGTTGGGTTGAAACGGCCGTAATAAAGACACCCCCGTCAATCGTTGCCAGCGCGGGCTCGATGGCTAATCGAATATCATATTCCAGCACGTCGTATCCTAAATTGCCAAGCTCTGGCGCATAGGGATCCCCAATTGACGACAAAGAAATTGTACCGACAGGTTCCGTTGCAATCGGTTCATCAACCCCGGTTGGTGTGGTTGCAAGCG
>JANQSK010000015.1 GCA_028284105.1 Anaerolineae bacterium | reverse complement strand
CCCAGAAACGATCAACGAAGACGTTGTAGATAACGGCCGTATTTGTCCAAGACGGTAACTGATTTTCACCGACACGGAACCCAAAAATACGGGCTTCGTCTGGATTTGTTACTGGCCAGCTGTCGGTGCTGTCTGCATATTTGGTGTCTCCTCCACCAGAATGCCACGCCCCAATTTTGTAGCGCACAACCGTATTGTTGCTCCATGGTCCAACTGTTGCTTTGTACCAAAGTGTATTCCCTTCGTCATGGCTCCAGTTCATCGTCGCCATCTGGGTCGTACCTTGGGGTGCGTGCGTGGTATTGTTGATGCTTGGCTCACTGCCATCCGTCGTGTAATACAACCGAACATCTGTCACCCAGCCTTGGTAGCCTACCTGCACCCAAAAATCAACTGCATCACTGCTGGTTGGTGCTGAAGGTGCAATATTGCCTTCATGGCTCACCCAAGCGGCCACCGCAGATAATGAAGCGGTGTGCACAACAAGCGCAATAAACAAAAATGATAAAATCGAGGAAATCTTGAGAAACGGCCGTTTCAACAATAAATCACCCATTTTTCTGAACATGTTTCAACCTCACCTTTTGTGATTTGGTAAATAGAAAAGGTGGATACGATTTTTGGCAAGATCATCTTTTCTATTCACAAAGCTAGAAATCCATTGGTTGTCTGGTGTTTCGTCAACTATGCTTTGATGGCTAAAAATTGCGAGCAGGTTGAAGAAACCTCAGGTTCTGTTGGTTTCAATACCCATCATTCGATAATGGACAGAACACTATTCACTCAGTTCTTGTTCTAAATCCACAGCAACTTGATTTAAAAGAGTTAGAAGTTGCTGATGAGATTCGTCATTCAACGACGCAAAGCGGGCAATAATTGAATTTATCAATTCTGTTTCTGCAATTTTGAGCCGTTGTGTCCCTTGTTGTGATAAGCGAACCCGAACCAAGCGTTGGTCCGTTGGATCATTACCTATTTCCACCATCTTCTGCTTTTCTAAACGTCGCACCATGCGGGTGGCGTTGCCTCGGGTACACAGAAGTTTGTTTGAAATGTCGGTAATGGTTAGGCCTTGTGAGTCACCTTCATTTAAGGTGCGCAACAGGTTGAATTGACTGGGTGTGGTGTTTGCTTGTTTTAAGGCGCGCCTATCGCCGTCATCAAGCAAGACAAAAATTTTATGGAAGATTTGGTGAAGGAGGGCAATATTTTTGTCTTTTTGAGACATAAACTCTTTTTAATTTTGTTGACTAGTAAACAAAACTGACGTCACAATATCAAATTGCAAGCCATCTTGTCAAGCTCAACATGCTAGCTTTGTGAAATGGCGCCCCCTCCATTCGCAAATTGAATCTAGCCCATTACTTAACGATATCCGGGTGCGGAATCAATAATTTCACCACTATTTATATCAACCCGTGCATAAAACAGTTCACGCTCAGGTGCGGTAAATGAGACTGCATACTCGCTCCCTTCTCGCTGGGCGACATAAATTTGCCAATTGTCCCAATTCGAAAGGATCTCTTCGACGCCTTGTCCTGAACGGGCAATAGCAATGGCGGACTGCTGGTCAGAATCGGCCGTTTCTGCTGTCACAATGTCATAAATTTCATCAATAAAGTAGCGTTCTTCCCAACTATCAACAGGAATCACAATCTCGGCATCCCCTTGCTGTAAATGAATCTCCCAGATACCCTCCATGTGACGGTACTTTGTTTCATACTCCCAAGCAGACAGGTCACCTAACTCTGCAGTGACAATTCCTTCCCCAAACACATATGCTTCAATAATTGCGCTTCCTTCTTGAAACTCTTCCGGTGTCAACATGCGAGCCACAAAGTAGCTTAGAACAGCTTGCTCCTCGATGTTAACCGTCCCCCAACCCAGCAGTTCGTTACTTTCTTCTCCTCGAATGACGAGCGAATAATAGCCATCTTGCTGAAAAGCGCTTGCTCGCCAGGTTGGGTTGAGAGCAAGGAACTCTGATACTTCGACGACACTGGTTATGAGCGATACAGCCAAGGCAGATTCTTCTTCGTTACCGTCAGCATCCCCAACTGCAACGCGACCATCCGACAAGAGCGCTTCGGGGCTTTGCTGAATGGATTCGGCGCTATCAATACTCGTGTCTATTAACTCATCGCTGATACTCCCCGTACCCGATGTGCTATTGTTTTCATTGTTTTCAACAGATGGCGCTGCTTGCTCCTCTGGCTCTTCTTCAGCTACGGCCGTTTCCTCTTCTTGAGGCTCTTCTGCAGTTACGGCCGTTTCCACACTCACTTCAACTTCTGGCGGATCGGGCTCTACAATAGGCTCAGAGCCACCACCGCAGGCGGCAAACAAGCACAAAAACAAACTCAAAAATATTATTCGCTTCATCACAAATCCTTTGAGAAATTTATTGGCAATCGAAAGAAAACGATTGGAATGGAAAACTCATCTACTCATTTTTGATTATAGTAAAGTTCGATGAATTCATAAGGATTTGGTTTTAAACACCGTTTGGAAACCGCGCATTCTGATCTTGGAAACGCCTTTGGACAACGAACTCATCATTTAGTCGAGCGGTTAGCGTGATATCTGAAAAGTAGCTCTCCCCATCGCTTGAAATCTTTGCCTCAATACACGTTGTTACTTTCCATTCACCACGACTAACTTCAATGTCGCGTTGAATATGCATTTCTGCACTATATGGGGCATGTTCATCGATATGATATACGCGAGTTGTTTGATTCCATGTTTCAATTTTGTGATCGTCAAATTGCACGCGCGGTGCAGCATCCATAATTCGATAGGATGCTTTGCCTGAGGGCATGTCTCGAATCAGTTCTCGCTCAAAAAGGGGGGAGGTCAGCGCCGTTTTGGGAAGCGGCTCACAGCCGTCTCCGTCTTCAAAGTGGGTATACGGCCGTAAATTCGTCGGCACTGGTAGGGTCAGCATCGCCCCATCCATCTGCAGTATCAGATCGCCTTCTTGATTAGATGGCCACAACATCGGCCAATATGCATTGGAGATGGCTAACCGAATACGATGTCCCTTGGCAAAATGATGCGCTACTCCTCCAAGCTTAACCTCAATATCCAAGGTGTCTTCAGGTTGCAATGGACTGTGTGCCTGACGGCCTGCATGCGTCGAAAGCTCATAAGCACCAATTGCGATTCGGGTTGAATTGC
>JANQSK010000014.1 GCA_028284105.1 Anaerolineae bacterium | reverse complement strand
TTGCCTGCGCGAATGGCTGATTTAAATAGCGTCCCTAAGGTTTTATTGAGCTGTTTGGTCGAAACGGCCGTTTCATATGCCTGCCGCACTTGTCCTAAGATTTGGGCTTCACCTAACACCATTGAATCCAATCCGGAGGCAACTTGGTGAAGATGATTTGCTACAGGTTCACCTTCGATGGAGTAGAGGGCATCGGATAGCATTTCATAAACATCGGGTTGTGTTTGTTGCCAAAGAGCGAGGCTTTCGGACAGTGCGTGAGGGCTATTGGTGTATAGCTCAACGCGATTACAAGTGGAAATGAGTACGTGGGGATGGCCGTTTTGCAGTTGGGAAACGGCCGTTGACATCATTTCACGTTGTTCGATGTTGCCCGTTTTGTGGCTAATTCCGAGGCAAATGAGTTGATTGATTGGCATCGTAGACCCCCGCTATGGCTAAATGCACGGTGTTTAGAAGTGTGTTAATTCGTTTTAAGAGCCGTAAATTGGCTTCTGGTTTGATATGTGTGTTCCCGGGTAGCTGCATCGCTGTTTCGATAAGCGTATCGCGGAAAAACATGGCTGCTTGAAGTGCATCCGTCAAAGGCATCTGCATATCGAGCCCTGCTTGACCATATGCCTGTCCTAATTGGTGTGCCTGCTCAAGAAGACTTTCATCTTCGTCTGGTTGAGAAATGAACTGTAGGGTTAACCCCATCAATTGCTGGCCCATCAAACGATACTTTTGGCGCATCGAATCATCGACATGCGTCATCCAAGATGGCGTTTGCTGCTGGCTAATGCCTTGTCTTGTATCAACAAGTGCACGCTCCGCCCATGTTTTTTCCATGCCACGTTTGCGTTTGCTGCTTTTCTCTGCGTTTAAAAATTGATTAAGATCAGAGACTGCAAAACGACGATGCCCACCAGGCGTCAGCATAAATTTGATCTGATCTTGATCAGCCCACCGCCGAAGAGTGGTTGAGTGGACATTAAGGTATTTTGCAGCGGCGGATAAGGTTAGCCACTCTTCGGGTATGCGATCGCTCATAATAAATCAAGTTAAAAGTTGACATAAAATTCCATACTGTCAACTAAATTTTATTCTGCGCCTTCTTCCTCTTCACCACCGTCAGCAGCCATTTTGCGGCGAACAAAATCTTCAACGAGAAGCAGCGCCCCGCCAGAATGTTTGATGGTCTGCAAGAGTGAATCCATAGAGTCCACCTCTTCAACCTGTTCAGTCACAAACCACTGGAGAAAAGTTTGGCTAGCAAAATCGTTGTGTTCGGTGGCAATAGCCATGATATTGTTAATTTGATTGGTCACTTTAATTTCTTGATCAAGGGCAAACTGTACCGCTTGCGCAGGACTTTCAAATTCGTTAATCATGTCAGGCAAGGCGTGAATGAGTGGTTTTGCCCCCGCTTCTAAAAGGAAGTGGACAAACTTCATTGCGTGTTCGCGTTCTTCCTCAGCCTGACGAAAAAAGAAGCTGGCTAAATCAGGGAGACTTAAATCGTCAAAATAAATGGCAATGGCTACATATTGGGCTGAAGCGCCAAATTCGCTTTGGATTTGGGCGTTCATGGCATCAACAACTTGTGAATTGATGATCATGGCATTCTCCTGTTTCTTGAGCATAAATATGGCTCAACATGTTTGTTAAGATAATAAAAAATAGTGTGATGTGTATTGTTAACTACAGCTTAAATGAGCTTAAACTTGAGATTCTTTTGGCAAAATAACTTGGTTTGTGTGTTGATTGGGTTCAGAAACGGCCGTATTTACCGCCATCAATTGGAATCGTGCAACCTGTACGCGTTGTAATAGGCGCAACGAAACAAACAAAAACAGAATGTTAATTCCAAATGCGACTAAGTAAGGCAGTGCTGCATTAGAGGTCGTCGTTGCGACAGAATCAATGACGACGCTGCTCATCAATGAGCCGACCAAACGAGCAAACGCCGTGGCCATTCCCCATGCCCCAATAAAGAGGCCCACATTTTGGGC
>JANQSK010000007.1 GCA_028284105.1 Anaerolineae bacterium | reverse complement strand
GGGTTACGGCTACGCAGAATGTCACAATAGTCAGCCATCGAGCCATCAGTTGCCAAAACCAATCCTTCCAGCTGTCGTAGCAAATCACCAGGGCGAATGCCAGCTTCATCTGCAACTGAACCGGATTCAACCGAAGAGGCCCAGATACCAAAGATGGAGCCATCTTCACTAAAAACAGCACGACCGTTAATACCGATAGAATGAACATCATTACCTTGTTTTAACTGTTCAACGATGTTTTGGGCAATATCTGCGCTAATTCCAAACGCTTGATCGTCGGTTTGTTGGCTACTTGCGTAATGAACAGCAACAACTTGGGCATTTGTATTGATGACGGGGCCACCAGAATTGCCACCGGCCGCTTGTGCATCGTATTCAATCACGTGGTCAACAGATGCCCAAGGGGATTCTCCTCCTGCATTTTCCTTGGAAACAATACCACGTGTTAGTGTATATTCAGGGTCTCCAAGTGGGAAACCAGCAACATAGACTTCATTGCCGACTTTAGATTCACCATCAAACCATTCTAGATAAGGAAATCCATCACCTTCGATGTCAATAACTGCTAAATCTGAACATTCTGAGGTAGCCACAATACGAGCATTTCGTGGCTCATTTTCACCGTCCAACCAGACTTTTACCAATGCTGCACCGGTCACAACATGATTGTTGGTTACGGCAATACCAGATTCGTCGATGATAAATCCAGAGCCCCGACCGGCCGAATTGTAAGCAACGCCTTCTGGTTCTACGAAAGTTCCTTCAGCTTGAATTTGAATCACTGCTGTCCTTGCTTCTTCAACAGTTGAAACAGCACCAGATGAAACAACCATTTCTTCACTAGAACTTTCGGCAATGTCTGCTTCTTCCTCGGGTGATGCCTCAGCATTGATTGTTCCTTCAACCCGATAGGTTAAAGTCTGCTCTAATTCACCGTTTAAAAATAAGTCGACTTTGTATTCTCCATTTGGCCACAGACCTGTTGGTGTCAAATTAAAAGTGAGATCACCACTCCCAGAAGTTAATTCCACTTCTTCAATCTTCGTGTTTGGGGATTCCCCATCGACATTTACGGCCGTAAAAACAGCTTTTACCGTTGTTTCATCGGGCGCATTATTCAAATCTGCAAGCACAAAAACAGTGTCTTCTTGATCGAATGATGTCGTTATCTCATTCCCATTACTATCAGTTGATAGCTGGGCATTTTGAATATTTGCAGTGCTAAAACTAACCTCACCTTCATTACCACAGGCGGCAAGTAACAAGACAAGAAGTACACTTAAAATCCATTTTTTAGACATTACACGTTTCATTTTTATCTCCTATAAAAATATGAATAATTTACGAATTGAATAAGTTCATCAATAAAATAAATTCGTTAGACAAAATAGTTATTTATGGGTTGGTTGCTTGTCACCTCCTTCACGATGATGGTTGTCATCTTGTTGTTGGCATGGAGTCCTTCTTTCATGTGTTTGTTCTTCCAAGAATGAAAGTAATGTGGCCAAATCAGAAAAGCTACGACGTTCTCCCGTGTGGGGGTTTTGTAAAGTGGCACGCCAAGATTTAGAATCTCCTTCACGCCACAACCGTATGAGATACGCTAAATATTTAGGTGATAAGCTCATAATTTGAGATCCCTTTTTTGGCAATGACGCATAAATTGGTTTTCAAGTTTTGCTATAATGAGTGGGCTGTTCTTGAATCTGATGGCACTATAAAGAAAGACTCTTTAGGAACTCTTTATAAAGTCTTCAAAAATCCTTTGGTCAAAAATTGATGGAAAATAAATTAACTATTCAGACCTTTGGGGGGCTTAAAATACTTCATGGAAACGACGTCGTTTCCGGCCTGGCATCACGAAAGGCTGAAGCACTCTTTATCTATTTAGCATGCAATCCACGTCCTCATCCACGCGACATGTTAGCGACGTTGCTCTGGGACAACACGCCACAAAATAGGGCTTTAGGGAATTTAAGTGTGCTCCTGACCAGTTTGCGTAAACAGCTTGCCCCTTTTTTGGTCACTTCTAGATATGAGATTGGCATCAATCAGGAAGCAGATATTGAACTCGATTCAATCAGTTTTACCCATCAGTTAACGACCATTCGTCAGCAATACCCTGTTTTAGAAACAATCCCCCAAGCGACCGTCATCCAACTAGCCCAAACAGTTAATTTGTATCACGGTGATTTTTTAGCTGGTTTTTATATCCGACAGGCAGCTGAATTTGAAGAATGGACTTTGTTAGAGCAGGAACGGTTTCAACGTTTGGCGGTTGAATCATTGGATACATTGGTTTCAATTTATTTGAGGCAAGCTCAATACTCAGAGGGAATCACACAAGCCAATCGTTTAATCCAGCTCGACCCTCTACGTGAGCAAAGTCACTGTCATTTAATGCGCTTACTCGCAATGAGTGGGCAGCGCCAAGCTGCTTTAGCTCACTACAACTCGGTCGTTGAGATTCTTGACAGAGAGTTTGGGGTTGAGCCTATGGAGAGAACCGTAAGCTTATATCATCAAATTAAAGATGGAAAATTGGTGCCAGATTCTTCTACTCATCCTCAAATTTCGCCTAAACTGAAATTACCTCTGCACAATTTGCCAAAACAGGCTTCCCTATTTGTAGGCAGAGAGCGTGAGCTTAAACAAATATCTGAGCACCTTAACAATCTAGAATGTCGCATGTTAACTCTGGTAGGCCCGGGTGGTATTGGCAAAACAAGGCTTGCTATCCAGGCAACAACGCCGCTCGTTACCGATTATTTAGACGGAGTTTGGTTCATATCTTTGGCAGGATTAAGTGATAGTGACGCTTTACTATCTCTCACTGCAGATACGTTAGGATTTCATTTTTCTGGCTCAGATAATCTAGAAACCCAGCTATTGAATTATCTTCGTCAAAAAGAAATGCTACTGATCTTCGATAATTTTGAGCATTTGCTGGAAGATGCCGTACCGCTTTTGGTTTCCATATTAGAAAAGACCAGCGATATCAGGTTGCTTATCACTTCACGGGAGCCTCTCAACTTAGGGGCAGAATGGCTTCTCAACATTGAGGGATTGACGTATCCAGATGATCTTCAAATGCAAAGCGCTAAGTCTCAAAGATATAGTGCTGTAGATTTGTTTGTAAGAAGCAGTTTGCAGATCAAA
>JANQSK010001235.1 GCA_028284105.1 Anaerolineae bacterium | reverse complement strand
CTAATGCATCCCGAAAGAGCAACGGGCCATGATAACGGCCGTCATAATTGACAGGTTGCATAATCTCGCCGCCACCCAAATCAAGCTGGATTGGCACATCCCACAAAACATCGCCTGTGTTCCACCCTTTTTCCATGGCGGCAGCAAACGTGATCGGCTTGATGCTACTACCCGGCTGACGCAGGCTAAGGGCGACATTCACCTGTCCATCAATGTCTGGATTGAAGTAGTCTAGGCTACCAACCATACTCAGCACTTCACCCGTTGCTGGCTTCATGACCATTACGGCTGCATTGCTCACATCATGCGCGGCGGCTCGATTTGCGACGTGTTCTCGTGCAACAGATTCGGCCGTGCGCTGGATGTTCATATCTAAACTCGTGGTAATTTGCCACCCGCCTTGAACAATGGCATCTGGCCCATAGCGCCGCTCCAACTCGTCCTGCACATAAAGAATAAAATGAGGGGCTTGTAAGACAACATCAGCAACTTCATCCTGAACCGTGATGCGAGGTGCAATGATGATATTGACACCTTTGGCAATTTCGGCCGTATTTTGATCGATATAACCATCCTCTACCATCAGGTCCAGAATCAATTCTTGTCGGGCTTTGGCTCCTTCAAAGTTGGTGTAGGGATCCCAATCAATTGGGGATTGTGGTAACCCCGCTAAAAATGCCGCTTCAGCTAGGCTGACTTCAGTCGCAGATTTTGCGAAGTATGTTTGGGAGGCAGCTTCAATGCCATAAGCGAGATTGCCATAGTAAATCTCATTGAGATACATCTGCATAATCTCGCCTTTGGTGCGCTGTTGCGTCATGATAAAAGCGAGAAAAATTTCTCTAACTTTACGTTCGTAACTCACCCCAACCCGATCCTCATAAGAAAAGGAGATATGTCGAACCAACTGCTGGGTAATGGTGCTGGCTCCGACAGGGCGACCATCATTTCGGTAGTTGCTAATCAATGCCGCCACAATAGCTGTTGGATCAAAACCGGGGTTTGTCCAAAACGTATCATCTTCAACGGTGACGGTTGCATAAACGACATCTCGAGGAATTTCATCAAATGAAAGCCAACGTCGCTTTTCAACTGTATTGAGCTCAAAGAGCAGCTCCCCATTTCGATCATAAAACCGAGGCGTTCCACCCACCCCAGTCCCTTGATACACAGCCAATTGATCGATTGAATCCGCCAACTGGCTACTTAAATAAAGATACCCTCCAATAAACGCAATCAAACCAACAAACAGCCCAAAGAGGCCAAGTTGCACCATAAGAATAAAAAAACGGGCAACACAGCCGCGCTTTTTCTTGTTCGGATTGTTTTTACCTTGCTTGCGTGGAGAATTTCCGGATCGACCGCTATACTTTTCGAGATACTCAAACTCGTATCCGTTATTATTTCCCATACCAATAATGTTAAGCGGCTTTTGGCTATTGGGCAATACTTTGAGCGTTAAGCCAAGCTATAGGAGAGTATGATGAGACGTCGTGTGATTTTAATTGCTGTCGGGGCTATTGGGGCTTTATTTTTGGGAGCACTTGTCATTGGTGTTCTATTTTTCTTATTTTCATCCTCTTCTGTCCCTACAGATGTATCAGTTATTGTGAATGCCCCCAGAGCGGTTCCAGTTAATGAACCCTATGCCATAAAGGTTCGCATTCAAAACTTAACGGCCGAAACTCAAATCTTAGACAGTATTGATGTCCAAGAAAGCTATCTTGAAGGGGTACAGCTCCTTTCCACAGAGCCAATGTTTGGAGATTCAACCACAATCCCACTTGTTGGGTTCCAAAGCTACACCTACGGGGACTTTATAGGCGGCAGTGAAACATTCATTGTCGAGCTCGTTTTTGAAGGAATCATGGAGGGTACGTTTAGCGGGGACATCGACATCTGTGTTAACTCCGCTACGGAATGTGCCACCCGCCAACTCACTGTGGTAATAGGTGAATCGTCAGGCCGTTGATGTTTATCCCAAATTTATCCCAAATTTATCCCAAATTGGGATTTGGGTTATTGGGATAAACCTTTGGGTTATTGGGTTATTTTTTGGGATATTGGGAAATAAACTTGGGTTATTGGGATAAATGTTGGGTTATTTTTGGGTTATTGGGATAAACAGTTGGCATATATTTGGGTTATTTTTGGTTTTGCATTCCTTTTATCCCAACTTTCTATTTTTATAGTCTATTAATCCTTTCTTCAAACCGCTAGGCAGCCAGTGAATTTTATAGGAAATAAGGCATTATTCAGGGAATTTTCACGGGGGATTAGGAGATATTCACCAATCATTCTCAGAGTGGCATGATATACTTTTAAGGTGGTCGAAATATTAAACGGCGCGAATTTTTTGTGTCTTCCTTAATATTTATCGAAACGGCCGTAACCGATACTAGACAAATCACACGAGGATGATAGAAGACCAGCCGTTGTCATTTGTGACTGTCTGAAATAGCAAAAGAATGTAGCAGGCTCCAACTCACATTTGCGCACACGACCGAGCCAAAAAAATGATCAATCGAGTTTAT
>JANQSK010001233.1 GCA_028284105.1 Anaerolineae bacterium | reverse complement strand
TTGCCTGTTGACGAAGCCGATCAGCTGTTGTGTCATCAGCGACGGTTTGAGCTGCAAATACTTGATGCGTCATAATGCCATCGATTTGCCCAGACAGTTGATACGGTTTGGCAACCGGTTCTAAGGCAGATGTGGTGCTTAACAACATCGTATTCTCACCAACCACACTGCTTACCTGTTCAATCCAATTGATCAATGAATCCCGTTCTGATGTGACTAAAACGATAGTTTCAATTTCAGCTTGATCTACCACAGACAAGGCAGGAATAGAAAGGCATGCTGATGAATCGCCGCTTAAGCAATCCCCTAATAAACGAAGGCCAACTGCTTCGCCAGGTAAGAAGATTAGCTGATCGGCATCTATCTCATCGTAATCAGAAATAATACCTACGGTAGTGGGATGTTGTGTCACGGCAATGATGTCATTACCTTGGGCTTGCAGTAAAGCCAACATCGCTTCATTTTGATAGTTCAACTCCCCATTCATTGCTGGCGTATGCTCGAAAGCAACTAAGACTGTTTCGTTTGTTGTGCTTTCTAAGGTTTCATAAGCCGCATTGGCAACAAGTTCGGGCGGCGCAACTTCTAATGGGAATAGCGCCGGTCTGGCCCATACAAGCCCAACTGCAATCATCGTAAATATGATAATAAGCAGGTTCCAAATGTTAGGAAAGGCAACGGCCGTATCAACAAGCTTTAATTCATCCTCAGTTTCATCATCATTAAGAAGCTGCTGCAATAGCTCAATTTGCTTTGTTTGATCAGGCGAAATTTGGAGTGAAGAAGGGGCTGATGATGGTTTCGATGGCAAAATTGGAGGTTCAATTTTGATAATGCCAGATAAACCCGCAATTGCTCCATCCTGCAATTCATCTTCAACAAGGGCCAAACCAGAATTTGAATCCAGTAAAGATTCCCCGCTCTTTAATTCTTCAGGCTTAAACTTTTCAAGCCAATCTGGTATTGTCGCCTCGACCAATTCGGGTTCGGATTGTGGTGGAGGTAACTTATCAAGGAGTGATGAGTCCCAATCGCTATTTTTATCCCCAGAAGAGGAGCCCGTTTCGGATTCAACGAGCCAGTCTGGGATATCTTCGCTTTCATTTTCTAGAATGTCGGGCAAACCACCAGCTGCTTCATTTGCAAGCCAATCTGGTAAATCACCTTTTTCAACTTCCATTGATAAGTCAGGTAACTCAAGCGCATTATCGTCGACAAGATCCGGGTTTAAAGCAGACGGCAGCGAACTACCAATCAGCCCTTCATCACCAGGCCGCATTTGCGTCAACCATTCAGGAAGTTCACTTTCAATTTCTTCTTCAACTTCAGACCCAAATCCATCTGAGGCTTCATTGCTAACAGGAGGGCCAAGCTCATCCATCCAATCAGGAAGCGATTCAGGAATCATATCTCCCAAATTTTCGCTTTCTGCCCCACTCCAATCTTCATTAACTGGGTCAGGGATTGGCGGTTCTTCTTCCGGTGGTGCTTCTTCAATGACCTCAGGTTCTTCCTCAATGTCAACGGGATCTGGCTCTTCAACTGGATCGGGAACTTCCAAAGCCCCTGTTTGAATATCTTTTAAGTCAGATAACCAATCGAAGGAATCATCATCCTCCGCAACCTGTGGAGGCGCATCTTCTTCACTCACATCTTCCGAAAAAGAGTCTCCAAAAAGATCATCTTCTAGTGCATCGTCGAAGAGATTGTCAATGGGTTCATCTTGCGCGCTATTTTCACCGCTCTCAGGCAGTTCAACACCACCTGTTTCAAACATCCAATCTAGTTCAGATTGAACGGTTTCATCATCTTGTCCGGCATCTGCATCAGCAGAAAGCCAATCAGGGAGAGGCCCATCTTCTTTAATTGAAGAATCGAGGTCTTCACTATTATCAGCTATCTCGTCGAAGCTCAGATCGTCATTAAAGAGCACATCCATTGCGTCAGAAACGGCCGTTTCGGAATCATCACCTCGTTCACTGACAATCTGTTCTTCAAATTTTTCTATACCATCAGGATCTGATAACCAGTCCGTGACAGAAAGGGACTCATCTTTGGAAGCCTCTTCTGATTGAGGGCCTTGAGATTCGGCCAAGTTAGCCAACCAATCTTCTTCGAAGTCATCTTCAGAAGAATCATCTTCCAAATTCATCTGCGATTCGGTCAGTTTGTCTAAGCCTTCTAACCAATCAGATGCGCCAGCCTCTTGACCCGATAACTCTTCAAGCCAATCTTCACCCTCGTTTGAATCTCCAAGTTCTTCTAAATTGGTGAGCCAATCGGTAAGACCAGCACCTTCACCTTTTTGCCCCGAGGATAAATCATCAGAACCAAATATGTCTTGCTCAGCTTCATTCCCATCAGGGACGCCCGTTAAATCGCTGTCTAACAAAGGATCAGGGTCGTTTAAAATTTCAGTTAAACCGCTACCTTGTGTCGCAGAAAGCTCACCTGTGTCATCACCAAGAGTGGCAGAGTCATTAAGCCAATCGGTTAACCCCACTCCTGAGCCTTCATCGATGCCATCATCATCTAAGACACCATCTTCATCAGCGGGGTCAGATAGCCAATCGGTTAGACCAATCCCACTTTCATCTGGAGGGATAAGCTCATTCGTTTGGTCTTTTAAAATATCGGTTAAACCTGCCAATACATCGATGTCTGATTCAAGTCCAACCTGTTCCTCAGATTCTTCATTGAGGCTTACAATATCATCGCCTTCGGAGGGTTGTTGCAGCCAGTCAGGGAGATTTGCCCCTTCACCATTTTCAGGGTCATCTTCAATGCGGGTAACTTCATCTTCTAAATCTGGTAGGTCAGGGTTGTTTACCAAATCAAGATACAGTTCGGTAGTGATCCCAGCAGACTGTGGAATGATGGGTTCAGAGTCAATTTGGTCTAGCAACCAATCAGGCAGATCGTCTGTAAGCGCATTATCTGATTTGATTTCTTCAATATTCGTGAGTTCATCTGTTGAGATACCTGAGTTTTCACCCGCCTGCTCAGCTCCCTCGACTTGATCATCAAGCTCTGAGGGCAAGTTCTCACCTGTTCGCAACCAATCAGGCAACAGACCTGGATTTAGCTCACCAGTCTCACCGGGCTTTCTTGTAGGCAATGAAAATGCCTGAGGCCCTGATTGTGGTTCTTCTTCCTTAGATTCTTCTTGACTGAGGGGAGTATCGTCTTCGACTAAACGCCGACCACAATTATCGCAGAATATACGATCGCTTTCGTTGAGCGTTTCGCAATGTGGGCACACAATTTGAGCACTTTGAGGTAAACGTTCCCCACAGTTGCTACAAAACTTACTCCCAAGTGGATTACCAGCTTGGCAATTGGTGCAGACAATTTGTTGACTCATTTGTTATACGGCCGTTCCATACCAAAAAGCAATCGTAATGAAAGCATGACCGTTCCTAAAGCAATTCCTAAAATAAGCCCCCGCACGCCTGAAGCAACCACCACTGAATCAATGACCGAAGTGACCGTCGTAATCACCTCTGATATTGAATCAGGAATAATTGTTAATCTTGGAATAACACTGCCAATCAACGCAAAAATCACAATCACGATAAACAAAACCGTTTTAAATGAACGGCGGCGTTTTAATAAATTGACGATGGCGAACAGCAGAAAAAAGGCGAGCAAAGAAGCAAGGGCCGATTCAAGGGGTAATTGAACATTTTGAAAAAGAAAATTTACAGCGCTCCCGCCAACGATATCTATTCCAGCTTGATCAGCAAAAGCCGCAACAAAAACAAGCATCATGCTGATCACTAATACCCCACTATACAGGTTTCTTTCATCCAATAGGCGGCGCGTGTGAACAATCAGCAAGTTTAAAATGCCAAAGAGCAACGCAATAGCGGCTAAAAGAACACCCCAAGTTAGCGTAATGCGATTAATGTTAGGCGCAGAAAACAAAAGCCCAATGAGTGTCAGAAGCCCCATAGAAATCGCAATAGCTGTGGGTAATCGTTTGGTAAGCATGAAATGGATAGCCTTGGGCGGCTTAGGAGCCCCCTAAGTTCACGATAAATTGAAAAACGGTGACGCCAATAATCGCTAAGGCAATCACCCATCTTAATAGGTCTTGGATTTGAAGTGAGGCGATTTGAGCGGGATCTTGTTCGATGTAAGCACCTGCCGCAAACAGTTCTTCTCCGACAATAACATTATTTGAAACGGCCGTTCCAATGGCCAACGCTGTTGGATCATCTGTTGCGATAATTTGGTCAATGTTTTGGCGATTTGCAGCTTCACCAATGAGACCAATCTCAGCGCCATAGCGACCCGCTAAAACATGGTTCAACACCTTGTTTTGAGCAAGTTCCGATGTGACGCCCGCTGCAAAGGCAAAATTATCATCCGTTTGTGCCACAAATTGGGAATGATTAGGCTGATATTGATAGAGACGCTCCGCATCATCGTAAGCGTTGCGAATTTGATTTTCAGCTAAAGGCAAAAGAGTGCCATTTCCGACAGTGACAATAGGCGGAGAATTATTTGCACAGCTATCTTTAGCAAGGGCACTCAAAAATTGACTTGCTGCCACACTCGTTGCCGTATCAGCCCCTGTGATGCCAGCTTGGCCAAGGCTGATATGAAGCTTTTGACCGCTTTCAACGGCTCGGCCAACCAATCCACCTAACTGATCATACGCAGGTAACGGCCGTAATTGAATATTGGCACGCCCCAACCGAATTTGCCGGCTCGCCAAAAAGAGGAGCATCACCAATAACAGCAAGATTGCAAGTACAATTTGTGGATTCATAAAGTTACTTGTGCGTTTCTAGTTTGTGCTGAAGCAATTTTAGTGCGGCGGGTTTTTCTAGGAGTTTAGCCCAATGTCCAATTTGGTTAGTGGGAAAAAACAACGAAGCGGCTGGTTGTAAAACCCATAACATCTGCCCTCCGATAAAGGAGAGTGGTTGCCCAGCTTCAAGCAAAAATAATGTTGGAAGTTGAAGGCCCCATTGAGTGATTTTTTGAGCGACCTTCTCAACAGTTTGAGCCTCTAAAGATGATAACGGCTTCATTTATGGAAATCTGCACACTTAACTAATTTGATGCCTGTCAGTCGAGAAGTGAAGTGTGCTTGTTGTAATAGTAAAACAAAATTAACTTTACGTAATATATGCGGAAGTATAGCACGTTTACATAGTCATGTAAAGCTAGGGGGACTCATGATTAAACGATGTTTTCGCCTTATTTACAATAAAAAAGAGGCGTAACTTTTAAGATTATGTTAAACTAGAAATCCATAATTTTATTGTCTAAAAACAACTTCCCCATGCACACGATCGTTATCTTTAATCCTTGGGCAAACCGAGGCAAAGCACAAAAAAAACTGCCTGAATTAAAAGAAGTTTGCCAAAAGCACGGCTTCAATTTACTGCTCACCCAAAAATCTGGGGATGCTCAACGCATGGCCAAAGAAGCCGCTGAAGGGGAAGCATCTACTGTAGTGGCAGCAGGTGGGGATGGAACCGTTCACGAAGTAGTCAACGGATTATGTCAAGCAACTGGCACTAAAAGCCGGCTAGGTATTCTGCCCATAGGCTCGGGAAATGATTTAGCATTTGGCTTAGGCATTCCAACTGATCTCCACCAAGCAGCATCAATCATTCAAAATGGCTCAACGCGATGGATTGATTTAGCAAAGATTGAAGATGAAAACGGCCGTTTTAAGTTTGCAGACAACAACTTAGGTATTGGCTTTGATGCTCAAATCGTAATAGAAACTGAATCCATCAATTGGCCAGGCGGTTTCTTCTTATACTTATGGGCCACGCTGAGAACCATTGC
>JANQSK010001231.1 GCA_028284105.1 Anaerolineae bacterium | reverse complement strand
ATTGATAGCGACCCCAAGATACCCATTCTCTTCGAACAATCCCCCTAAATAAGAGACAAATCGCGAAGCAGCTTGCGCTTGTCCTGCTGTCAAATAGCGGCTTGTCCACCCCCCATGTGCAGCATCAATGCCAATCAACCCTTTTTTGTAAGGGGAAAGCTGTTGCCACGAAACGGCCGTTTTTGGCTCACCAGTCTGTAAAAATGAAGACAAGCCACAGAGCGATCGATAACCTTCGGGCCCTTTAGCTAAAAGAACCAGTTGGCCAAATCCGTCGAGCGGCATCGCTTCTGTAACGGGGGTTTTGACTTTAATTGACATCCCGATGATGGGTTTAATGGATACGGCCGTACAGGCTTCGTGGAACGCAACAGCCCCATAAAGCGCGTTCGTATCCGTCAAAGCAAGCGATGTCAATCCATCTCGAACCCCTTGAGCCACAAGCTGCTCAATTGAAATATGACCTTCTAATAAGGAAAATTGGGAGTGAACGTGGAGGTGAGTAAAATGGGAGGAGATTCGCTCATTCATTGTGTCGGATCATAAGTTTTGATCTTCAAATTCGCAAGGCAATTTTATGCTCTCTTTAAAACTCGCAAAACAATTGAAAGAGGCCGGATTAGTTTGGAAAACGGCCGTTAATGACTTTTTTGGATTACCTGATCGTGACATGGACGATCGTGTTTTTGTGCTGGCTGATATGCAAACCCAAACTGATGTTTTTAAAGGGTGGCCCGTTATTACCTTTCATGGCGCTTCAGAATGGGCGCTTGATTATATTTTAACAACGGAGGCGATTTGGCTACCCACTGAAACGCAGCTTAGACAGGCATTACTTGATGTTGTAAGCTCTGAACCAAGTGCGACCATTCAACTGTTCCATTCAATGCAGGAAACGGTTTGTACCGTTTCCACTTCAGAAGAAACTTTCAACTTCCGCGGCAAAGATGGATTTGAAGCATACGGGCTCGCCCTCCTCCATTTCCTAACCCAATAAAAAAGAGGCTCATTTTTTTGTGAGCCTCTTGGAAATCATTATCTCGTCAATAGTATTTGAGAGACTGTTTTAAATGTCATTGCCTCTTTTGCCGCCACATTCCCTAGCACAATATCGGTAAACAGTTCTCGGAACTGATCCCGTTTCTTAGCCACATTTACGAGCCGATTAATGATGGGTTTATGAAGATACCAGTCTCGTATTCGTTCACAGAATCGAACTTGTTCGTGAAAATGTGCTCGTAGCTTTTGATCGTATTGCTCAAGTTGAGCGTCCGAAAAATCGCCGCTTTTGAACATCAAGCCGAGATGTTGCGCCGCAATTTTCCCAGACTCTAACGCATAATCAATCCCTTCACCCGTCAATGGATTAACCAAGCCAGCCGCTTCACCCGCCAACATCAAGTTTTGGGCGTAGGTCGGTGCAGTCGCAAAATCTGTTCGAATAGGGTATCCCTTTATCGGACCCACTCGCTTCGCATGGGCTAAATGGTGCTTCATTTTAGGAATATTTAAAAACTGCTCCATCACCATTTGGGCTGTGCGATTATCTTTTTTGCGATTTCTTATTTCAAAAATCCCGGCTCCAATGTTGGCTGTATTTTCTGACAGCGGGAAAACCCACCCATACCCAGGAAGGGGTATCCCCTCAAAATAAAACTCAAACCGCCCGCTTAAATCTTGAACACCTTCATAATAGGCTCGAGCAGCGAGGGTTAAGGTTGGGGTCTTTTTTAAGATACCCATCCGCTTTAATAACCCCATGCTCGCCCCAACGGCCATAATTCCCATACGGCCGTTAATCACCATCTGCTGCCCTTTATATCGACCAACAACCTTGACGCCATTGGCCTCAATCTGCACATCCTGTACATTGATTCCTTCACACAGATCTGCGCCAGCTTCAACCGCTTTCTGTAAAATAAAGTTGTCAAGTTTATAACGAGGAATAGCCAACATAATCGGGGGATGATCTTCACGGATTGGCATTTGGGTCGTAACAGGTGTGCCATTCGGGGCGAAGACGGTTGCTTCATCCATTTTGCACCCTTCAACTAAAAGGTCATCTAAAATGCCAATTTCATCTAAAACACCAATCGCGCGTGGCGTTAAGCCATCACCACATGTTTTTTCACGGGGAAATGTGGCCTTATCCAATAAGGCTACGTCTAAACCTTGTTGTCTTAGAAAAAAAGCAGCCGTTGCTCCGGCTGGACCTGCCCCAACAATCACAACATCAAACGATTTCGTTTGCATGTTTTCTCCTTTGTTTTGTCTGCTCAACGAAAAGATAATTGGCAACCGCTATCACAAACCAATTACCTCTCGATGTGATATTTTGAGATTTTATTTAAGGAATTGAAACCTTCAGTAGTTGATTAAATGATTTGTCCACATCAGCACGATATTGCCACAACAATCCGTTATCTTGAGAAAGAAGCTGCGCATCTTCAAAACATCCTGCCAATGTTTTTCGTGAAATTTTGATTTGATGGGCTTGGGTGAACAAAAGATTGGACTTTTCTGCAGCCAACAAAATGGTTTTATAGGCTGGTAGAAGGCATAGAAGCGTTGCTTGACGAATACCTACAGTTTGATAGGGAATAGCACCAATATATTCAGCAGCCTCATCCAATGCATTTTTAACATCGCTTAATACAAACTTCACCCATTCAATTGGCGCTCCATCAGTGTCAAAAGGAGTGTGTTCAATTTCAGCGAGCCATGAGTTCGGTAAATAACAAATGCCCCGATTAAAATCTTCAAGAAAGTCTTTAACGATATTGGTTTTTTGTAATCCCAAGCCAAAAGCTAAGCAATGCTTTTTCAGCTTGTCAACGATGTCTGATGAAAAGCCATAAAACGCTTCGATGAGCTCCGTTTGAAGATAGCCAACTGTCCCAGCAACGTAATAACAATATTCATCATAATCCTTGGGTTCACTTAGTACACTTAGATCACCTACCTCAACAACATGAGGTGTACGAACTGGATTTATCGTATTTTCCATTCCCACAGCCATCTCGGTGACCCAATATTGAATAATTGAGCGGAATTTTTGAGGAATCAGCTCATAAATTTCCCAAAGTTCAAAACCGCCATCTAGCTGCATCAGTGCCAATTCGTCCTCATTGAGTCCAGGCCAATCCAAATCAGTCCAATGGGTTAAAACTTCTTTAGCAAGCGATGGAGTAATGAGCAATTGTCGCACTTCATTAAAACGCTGCTGTTTCCATTGAAATGGTTGATAGCAATCTTCAATGCTATCCACTACACGACAAACCAGATAGGCCAAAGACATAATATCGGCCAAAACGGCATCAATGAAGGGAGGCAGAATCGCGAATGTGCGTGCAACACGGTTGAGTGCTTTATTTAAATATTGAACTTGCTGGGTTGATAATGATGATTGAGACAAAGAGTAGAACCTCCTAGTGTTTTGGCAAATTTCTTTTGTGGAATACGGTCGCCTTACCTGTTTGTCAAAACCTCAGGTTCCGAACTAGTTTGCAATTCAGCAATCTGTGTTTGGCGGAACCATAGTGGGAAGCACTTTTTTGTGCCATGATAACTATCTTAGCACAATCTCAGGTATACTTACCGTATGAGATTTTCAGAGCGTTTAGGCGTCTTCCCTTTTCTCATTTTAGGAATCGTCTTATTTATTCTGGGGTTGTATACCCTTAATAGTATTATCAATAATTGGTGGCCCTTTGATGTGGCACGTATTGATTTAGTTCAGGGTGTTTCCACTGGGCAAATTGAAGCCGCTACATTGTTAGATGCGGCTCGAGCCGATATTTTATTGGCATTTTTGGGCACTATCTTAATCACGATGACGGGGTTAGCGTTGCCGTTAGCCTATGTGCTCAATAAGCGATTTAGTTATTTGATCACCCAAGAAACGGCCGTTTCTCCCCAATTTCTCGTCACATTAAGGCAAGCAATGGGGGTTGGCATTTGGGTCAGCTTTTCAGTTTGGCTCCAAATGAATCGTGCGCTCAACTTAGCCATTGCCCTATTGGTAGGGGTCGTGTTATTACTGTTTGAACTACTGCTACAAATCCGCAGTCGGGCGTCGGAGGTATCTTAGAGGGTTTCATGGGACAGCAAAGCCAATCGTTATTACGCCATTTACCGAGTGTTGATCAACTCTTATCCAGTCCACAAGGACATGAGTTGGTTTCTGTTTACGGCCGATCTTTGACCGTAGAGGCCGTTCGTGCAACCATCGATCAAACGAGGCAATTGATACTGGGGGAAGAATTAACGGCCGTTCCTGAACCTGTCTACTTCACTCAATCAGCAGAATCTTGGCTAGCTGATCTAATAGCTCCGTCGCTCCAACCCGTCATCAACGCAACGGGTGTCATTGTTCACACCAATCTCGGTCGAGCGCCCCTTAGCCAAGCCTCACTAGATGCCATTCAAGAGGTTGGTCAAGGCTATTCCAATTTAGAGTTCGATTTAGAATCAGGCCAGAGAGGCTCTCGGACAACCCATCCTGACATTCCGCTAAAACAGCTGCTCGATGCTGAAGCTTCACTTGTGGTTAACAACAATGCTGCGGCAGTCCTTTTGATGTTAACAGCGCTGTGCCAAGGTAAAGAAGTCATTATTTCGAGGGGGCAGCTTGTAGAAATTGGTGGCGGATTCCGTATCCCAGATGTCATGGCGCAATCAGGGGCAAAGATCGTTGAGGTAGGCACAACCAATCGAACTCACCTGTATGATTATGAACGAGCGATCAACGAAAACACTGGCGCAATCTTGGTTGCTCACCACTCAAACTACAAGATCATTGGCTTTACAAGTGAGCCCCCTCTTGAAGAGCTCGCAAAATTAGCGCAGTCGCACCAAATTCTGCTTTTATACGATCAAGGTAGTGGGGCGTTGTTAGATACAACACCATTTGGCATCCCTTCTGAAGTGAGGGTGCCAGAAGGATTGGCAGCCGGTTGCGATATTGTGGCTTTCAGTGGTGACAAGCTGCTAGGTGGGCCACAAGCTGGCATTATATCCGGTCGGGGTGACTTAGTTCAGATCATTAAGAAACATCCCTTAGCACGGGCAGTTCGCGCTGATAAGTTTTGTCTGGCAGGGTTAACCACGACGCTGGGGCATTACATCAAAAATGAGGCGCTCACCCAAATCCCAGTATGGCGTATGATTTCTATGCCAAAAGATGACATCCACGCCTTGTTGACTCAGTGGCAACATAAATTATCCAAACAAGGTGTGCAATCGGAAATTGATGAAAATGTTTCCACAGTTGGGGGTGGAAGCTTGCCAGGTACATCCATTGATACTTGGGTCTTAGCGATTAACACAAATCATCCTCAAAAAGTCGCAAATCGACTCCGTTCAGAAAAATTATCGATAATTTCACGGATCCAAGACGGCCGTTTACTCTTAGACCCTCGAACCGTATTACCACAGCATATTGAAAAACTGCATCAAAGTTTGGTACACTGCACTTTGTAGCTTTTTTCACGAATCAGGAAAACCAAAGAATTCATGTTATCTGAGACCACCATCCTTGCCCTAGAAACCTCCTGCGATGAAACAGCCGCGGCCGTTGTACAAAATGGCACCCACATTCTTAGCAATGTGATCTCAAGCCAAGTTGATATTCACGCCCAATATGGCGGTGTTTTCCCTGAGGTTGCTTCTCGAAAACATATCGAAGTGATCCACCCTGTTGTTGAACAAGCCCTTTCAGATGCTCAAATCACAATTCAAGATGTTGATGCCATTGCGGTGACGCATGGGCCAGGCTTGGTAGGCTCTTTATTAGTGGGGGTCAACTTCGCTAAAGGGCTGGCTCTGGCGGCCAATAAACCATTGATTCCAGTCAATCATATCGAAGGCCATATCTATTCAACTTGGTTGATGGAAGATACCCATCCTATTAAGTTTCCCATCTTAACACTCGTGGTGAGCGGGGGGCATACCGATCTGTTTTTAGTTGTTGACCACAACAATTTTAAACATCTAGGCGGCACGATTGATGATGCTGCCGGTGAAGCATTCGATAAAGTTGGACGATTGTTGGGGTTACCCTTTCCAGGTGGCCCATCTATTGACGCAGCTGCAAAAGAAGGAAATCCGACGGTCTATCAATTTCCACGTGCCATTATGGATGATGGGTTTAATTTTAGTTTCAGTGGTTTAAAAACGGCCGTTTTAAGGGAAACCAAAAAACTGGGTAGCAAATCACTTCCTATTAACAATCTAGCAGCGAGTTTTCAAGCTGCCGTCGTTGATGCACTTGTGACAAAAACAAAAAGGGCTGCAATGGCATATGGCGTAACGGCCGTTCACTTGGTGGGTGGCGTGTCAGCAAATAGTGCCCTCCGCCAAGAGATGAAAAAGGAGTTAAATATACCTGTATGGTACCCAACTCCTATTCTCTGTACGGATA
>JANQSK010001230.1 GCA_028284105.1 Anaerolineae bacterium | reverse complement strand
ATTGATGACTTAATTCTATCCAGAGGGAACCCCTTTGTCAATCAGAGGAAAAGGCTACTAACACGGCCGTAAACCAATGACAATGGGACCATTCCGTAGTGGCGACTGTCTGTGCTCTCATCCGGATTATCCCCTTCGATAAAGAGCATATTTTGAGGGGAAACGGCCGTTATTCTTTTCAAAATTTTCAAATCAGACCTTTGTGGATGTTGAACGAGAATAACTTCTCCAACCTTTGGCAACTGTTTTCGATAGGCTTGCAGATTAACGAATACTTCCTCACCGGGTTTCAACGTTGGATACATCGATAACCCAACGACTTTAAACCGCTTACGCCGACGTAGCAACCATAAGAGAATGTCGTAAAAAGTGTGATTTGGAATTGGTGAATAAGCGGGCAAAACAAGAGGGAGTATTAGCTATCACGTTTGGAACAAAATAAATTGCTCCAAACGCAATAGCTATTGTTTCAATTAGCTAGCGGTGTAGTAAGGAACGTCGCGGCCTTTTGCACCCCAGAACATACCGTGAATCTTTTCAACAGCTTCCATCAATGCAGTTGCACTTTCAAGGCTCACACCCGTTTTGCAAGCAGAGCATAATTTTGCTGCATTCCAGAATGTTTCATGAAGGTCTGGATAAGCTTCTAAGTGCGCTGGTTTGAAGAAATCAGTCCACAATACTAAAAGCTCATGTTTGGTTTTTGAAGCTTGATCTTCTTTAATTGCGATATAGCGTGACATGGTGTTCAAATATTGTGCCATTGCGTTGGCATCATCACCTGCAGGAGGTTCCAAAGCTAAAATCTTTTTAGTCATTGAAAGAACTGCTTCAGCTTTAATACGGGCATCTGCTGGATCATAAACACCACAAGGGCCATCACAGTGAGCATAGGCTTCCTCTGCTGGGAACCACTCTTTAATCATTGAAGTGAGATTCTTCATTTTTACCTTCCTTGAGAATTTTTACTGGAGAAAAATTTTTAAAAATTGTTGAACTTTCTAACACTATGATAAGCGTGATCGGTGATCTTTGCCAACAAAAAACAAATTTTCACTGTATTTTAAATTTGGATTAAATGGAAGATTAAAAAAGGGAGAAAGCAATTGTGAAAGTTATCGATTTGAACGGAAAAACCAGAAGAGAAAACCAATAGCTCTAAAGCGGGAACGAAGTCTTTCCTCGTAACCAAGCACCCGCTTTAGAGCCTTCCTATACCTCATCCTTTGACCGGTAATCTTAAAGTTGCAGGATCGTTACTGCTGATCGTATCAACGCCCCATTGCTCAAGAACGCCATAATCCCACCAAAACCCACCAGGGCTACATGCGTAACCCGCATTTTGAATCAATTTCACTTCCTCGTGAGTGAGATAATCAGTCGCAGGGCTAAGCGCATGAAGATCGAGACCTTCAACCATTTGTAATGGATTCCGCACTCGGGTAATGTAAATAAAACTGGTGGCGATATTTCGATTCATTTCTTTGACGCGTTGAAGTGCAAACTGATCAAAGCTTGTTAAGATGACATCATCTACCATGCTAAAATCTTCAATGAGTTCAACAGTCGCTTTATCAAGTTCTGCATCAAAAACGTTAGCCCCATGCTTAAGCTCAATCATCAAATTGACACGGCCTTTGGCCCAATCGAGGACCTCTTCTAAATAGGGCATTTGCAAGCCGGCATAAGACTCATCAAAATGGCTGCCTACATCTAAGTTGCGTAAAAAATGGGAACTGTGGTCGCAAACTCGACCAGGGAAGCCTGTTTTATAAAACAGGTCTGTATCATGAAAAACAATTACTTTGCCGTCGGAGGTTAATTGAACATCGAGCTCTAAAATGTCAGCCCCAGCCATAAATCCAGCCTCAAATGCTGGAAATGTGTTTTCAGGAGCAACAGCCATAGCACCTCGATGACCTACAATCAATGGACGGCCGTTTATTTGACATCGCAATTCTAACATGGTGAAATCCTCCTAGATCATAATCGAGTTAGATTGATTCTTGTTTGTTTTGATTAGAGATTAGGGGACCTATGCCTGCTTGGCCCGATCTTTCCAAACATTTTGTGACGCAAGATATTTGGATTTCGAGAACATGACTGCATTACGTTCCAGAGAAAGTCATAGTTACTGAACCTGTTGAATAGTTCGACGCCTGAATTTTTTCTTCCTGCCCAACATCCCCATGCATTTGTGACAGAGTTCAATTCAAATGGCAACTATTTTTCAATGTAATTTACAAAAAAGATTCGTTGTTAGTTTGGATGGATTTTGTAAATCACGAGCTAATTCACAATTTTTGCAAATCATGTTGCATGAACTGATGTGATTTAGCTGATTCAGTAACTATGATGATTTCACTATAAAGAGATCTTCTCGCGGAACTTCTGACGATTAGCGAGCATTTCCCATGACCCATGTCCTAATTTTGTTAGGAATCAAAACTTATTCTGCAAAATTTGTTCTGAATTCTAAGTAATTCACCAAAACTATTCTAAAAAACAGCAGGTAAATGTGAATTACTTTCAGGAGAACAAAAAGCTCAATTAGAGCGATTTATTTTAGAGAACTTTTTGTTCTCCACTTATGTGATTGACAGAAGGTTTTCTAAAAAAGATGTCTTACAAAGGCTGTCAATCACCGAGTAAATCACAATCATTGAAGCTGATTTAATTTTTCAAACTTTTTGTGATTTAACTAAAGTCAAAATGACTTATTCAAACTTCTTCACTTCTGCTAATAGACGTTTGGGGCGTCCATTAAACTCTCGCCAATCTAATTCTTGGCGAATAATTTTTATCAACACGGATGCCAGAGCGGCATTCACCGGTGTTGATATATTAAGCTTTTGACCAGCTTTTGCAATAGCGGCATTATGATAAAGCACTTCACTTTTGCCTTTGCCTTGATTGAGATCAATGTGGAAAGAGGGCATTTTGTCCCCACGGCCGTTTGACACGACATTGCTCAAAATGGGTTTAAGCAATCCACGAGGCATCCGACGCACACCAAAGGAGAGGTTTTTAGCAGGGTATCCTGGCAAGTCAACAACCGATAATTTTTTAGCTTCCATCACTTTAAGCATCTCTTTCAGCATTCGAATCTCAAGATCAAACATAATTTCCGAATTGTAGATAGCTTTAGGGGATCGGTTGAGTATTGCTGAGGAAGCATTGCCCACAATATTGAGTAACGCTTTTGACCACTTCATTGACTCAAAGTTCTTAAAACTGCTGGTTGAAATATTGGATTTTTTAAACAGTCTAGCCCACTCTTTTATTGACTGTTTTGGGGTTGTTGGGGCTAAGGCTAAACCACCTTCTTTCTCTACTTTTAGGCGGCTTGATGTTTCTTTACTAATTGGTAATGTCACCGATCCTGCAATAATTTTGTCAGGGCCAAACTGTTCAACAAGCTTGTTTTCGATACCAATCCCATTTTGAGTTGTTAAAATTTGTTTGGGGTTTGGACAAAATGCAATCAGTGGATCGAGTGCAGAAAACAGATCATACGATTTCATCCCTAAAATGATTAGATCGTATTCTTCGTTGTTACTAAATGCTTGAGGGATAGAACTCACTGTATTGGGATGCGCGACAGTCTCACTTCCCTTTTCAATGACAGTTAATCCATACGCATTAATGGCTTCAGCGTTAACTTCACGGACAACGAGGGTAACATCCTGCCCATTTTGGGATAGGCGGGCTCCTATGTAGCCACCGATTGCACCAGCTCCGTAAACGAGTATTTTCATAGATTAGTTCCTAGGGTAGCGCCAATGAAATCTGAGTGTCCCCGTAAAAAGTCGTTGGTTTTCATCGCTTTCTTTCCAGAAAGCTGAATTTCATTTAATTGTAAACCGGTTGTTGAGGTACACACAACGGCCGTTTCTCCCACATTTATAACCAGCCCTGCCTGTTTTTGGCTTGTATCAATTGTTGTGGGTTTTGCATCAATGATTTTAAGTGGCTTTTTTTTCCAGCTTGTTTTGGCACTAGGCCACGGGGTCATGGCTCGAATGCGGCGATCAATTTGTTCACAGGATTGGGTCCAATCAACTTCACCGTCGGATTTTTTAATGAGCGGCGCATACGTTGACAGCTCATCATTTTGGAATTCAGCAGCGATACGGCCGTTCACGATATCATCTAATTTAGTGCGCAAAAGTTCAGCTCCTAAATCAGCCAATTTATCATGCAAAGAAGCGGCCGTTTCATCTCCTTCAACTGGAATCGTTGCCTTGACATACATTGGACCCGTATCCAACCCGACATCCATCTTCATCAGCGTCACGCCCGTTTCAGCATCACCCGATAAGATAGCATGTTGAATGGGTGATGCACCACGCCATCGAGGCAATATGGAAGCATGCACATTAAGGCAGCCGTGCTGGGGTAAATCAAGCACGTGCGGGCGCAATATTTGACCAAAAGCAACCACAACAATTAGTTCAGGCTCCCATGCCCTTATTTGGGCTGAATCAATCTCTTTTTTTAACGATTCAGGCTGAAATATAGGGAGCTTGGCTTCTAATGCAGCGATTTTGACCGGAGACGGCCGTAACTGTCGCCCTCTTCCGGCGGGCCTATCCGGCTGCGTCACAACACCTACAACCTTTTGTGTTTCAATTAATGCTTCTAAACAGGGAACAGCAAACTCAGGCGTTCCCATAAAAACCGTTCTTACCATAAAAGCATTCTAACCCCCGAGCATCACCCTTGCAAACATTGACGAAATAGGGATTGCGCTTTAAAATGGGCATTGGTGGTTCGCAAATTAATTTTGCATCTTGACGTAAAGATCAGTGACCATTATTCTATAGTAACCGAAGAACGAGCTGAATTTTTCGAGCTTGGATTTTCAATAAAACTCTAAGACATTCACTTGTTTCCAAGGTGCTCACTAGCTTGTAGAGGCGCATTTCTCCCAAAAATGCGCCTCTTTTTTATTTCCACCCACTGTTCCCCAATCTTGACATAAGTTGATACAATAATCTCACATCTATTCGCGAAGGAAAGTTGTTTGTTCAAATGGAACCACAGGAGATTTTTTGATGGATATTGCAAAATCGTTTACCTATGTTTTTGAAGATGAGAAGTGGGTAGGGAAAATTGGCATTGGTGTCTTGGTTGCCATTGCTTCTATTTTTGTCATACCCATTGTGTTGATACCTGGATGGGTCGCTGCCACAACACGTAATGTGATGGATGGAAAAGAACATCCATTGGCTGATTGGGATGATTGGGGTCAGCTTTTTAAAGACGGATTTTCCATCGTTATCGCTACGCTTGTCTATAGTGCACCATTTATCATTTTGTTTATCATCGCCTTCATTGCAACCATTGGATTTGGTGGCTTGAGTGAGGTAAGTGAAGAAGCCGCTGTTGTTGGTATCTTTGCAACTTGGGGCATTGTCATGTGTGTAGGTGCCATAATGGGGTTAGCATTATTATTCATCACGCCATTTATCACCATTCAATATGTCCGCACCAATGAACTGGCAGCTTGCTTCCGTTTCGGTGAAATCATCCAATTAATTCAGGAAAATGTCGGAGATGCGTTTATCTTAGCCATTATTCCCTTTGGTATTAGTCTTGTGTTTTCTGTGGTCGGGTCGATTCCATGTATTGGCTGGTTAATCGCGCTTGTTGTTGCACCTTATCAATCAGCCGTTTTAGGCCATCTCTATGGTCAATTTGCAAACAAGCTAGATGGTAAAGGCTCAAAGTTTGATTCATTTGATGAAGCACTCTAAATAAAAATGGGCCTGCTTCGAGTAGTCTGAAGCAGGCCCAAGTTGAGAGGGGAAGAGAGGAAGAGGCTAATTATTGGTCTTGGTCGTCTGGCAATGTGTCTAAGACGGCCAAGACTTTTTCTTTATCTGGAGATGGTACTGCAAGTTCGTAATATGGAAATTCTCGTGTTCCAAATCGTGTCAGTGCAGTTGCACCCATACCCCAAGCTACAGGAATCAACGTGATAAGGAATACCGCTAACATCCATCCTGGTCCTGAAAAGGCGATGAATGACAGTGCAAACGTAATTACGGCCGTTCCGAGTGCAACCATAACGGTGCGGTTTAGTTCTAAGTTAAATCGTTGAGAAACCCAATCGGCGAGCATCTTGCCCCAAAGAACCCAAGCCCAAAAGCCTGCGCCTATGAACGCCAATGTCAAGCCAATCACAATCGGGAATCCCAAAATACCCACACAAACGATGACCAACGGGATTGATATCATCAGCAAGAGAACATTGATAAATGGAACGGCACCAAACGAGAGCACACCTACTGCTGTAGAAGCAAACGGCCGTTCTCGCATTGCATCTTCAATCCGTTGCGTCGGAATTGGTGCCAGAGCCTGAAAGCCAATCGCTACAACACCCATTGCAAAGGTTAAGCCAATCGCGCCGAGCAATCGTGCCAAGCTGGGGCTGATTCCCACGTCATTAAATTCGGGAATTGGTGGCGCTTCTGCTGAGTTGAACAAGCCATTGATGACTGGAATCTCATCGATATCTTGGCAGCTACCTGAGCGGCCTTCACCACTGATTGTGCCATTTAAGGCCACACATTCTCCGCGAATAACGGCCGTTTCACTTAAGGTGATGTTACCATTAAACACGATTAAATCTTCAGTGACTGTACCATCAATCACGGCATTCCCGTTGAGAACAGTCACGTTCCCATTGACTCGCCCTGATTCCGATACAACCACATTTTCATTTACAAGCGTTATATCATTGGGTACAGTGTCATCAATTTGACGGCCAGTGTTACTCTGCGCCAAGACAGCACCTGTCGGCACAAGCAAAGCGAGCATCCCAATAATAAAAAACAGTTTCCTATACATTCATATACCTCAGGCAGAAAGTGGTTGTGTTTGGGTAACCAATTGTCGATAAATGCCACCCCAAAGTGAAGCGATTCCGCCTAAAACAAGCAACCAACCTAACAAAACAGGTTGTTGAATAACTAATTCACCCATAGCGCTAACCATTGCACGTGATACGGCAAGGGCGACCTGATAGCCTTCAGCTAAAGATTGAAGCGCCATTTCAATAAATGCGGGTTCAATCAACTCGTCTCCAAGTTGGCTAAACACCCATAAACCTAATACAAGTGGGAGTATCCCTGTGATTAACAGAGAAATATAAACGGCCGATATGACCCAAATGCGAACTTGCTGGTTCGGCAAGCGGGCAATCGTGCGTTGAGCAAAGTCAGCTGCAGGTGCAATTGTCGGGGATTGACGCAACAATTGGTCAACCGACTGCATCGCTAGCCACTCAGCTTTATAAGAAGGGCGTGCTTCGAGATGGGCATTGAGCTCTGTCTGTTCATCAGGCGTTAGCTCCCCGTCAAGAGCATCCATCATCAGTGCGTAAATGCGATCTTCTAACTCCATTACAAAATCCTTAATTAACTGTGTGAAGCCTCATATGAAGGTTCAATATTCATAGCCATGCCAACTTCTGCAAGCTGTTTTCTGGCGCGGAAGAGGCGAGACTTAATCGCGCTCACGCTCGTTTCCATCATTTCGGCGATTTCTTCATATGACAGTTCATACCAATAGCGTAAAACAACAGCTTGTCGGTAATCTTCTGGTAACTCCTGTAAAAGACGCTGAACCATTTGTTCTTGCTCACCTTGAACTGCTTGTGACTCTGGACTAGCTGTCCGGTCTGACATCAAAGCAGGATGAGGAGGCAACGGTTCGTCAATTGACAACAAAACTGCGCGTCGCTTACGAATCAAATCGATACAATAGTTTGATGTAATAGAAAGCAACCAAGTGCTAAACTTATGTGCGGGGTTATAGCTATCGAGCCGTGTATAGGCACGGATAAATGCTTCCTGCGCCGCTTCTTCTGCCTCATTGGCATTGTTCAGCATGCGATACGCCAAATTGAAGACTGGCGATTGGTACGCTTCTATTATTTTTCCAAATGCAGACTTGTCTCCTTGACGTGCCTGCTCAAGCCACACCGATTCCTCGTTCAATTGTCGTCTCTCCTGACGTTTACCTTTACGCAGTATATCAGAAGAAGTTTCAGAACGGGACGCCGAAATTTGGCGAGCCGGGTTCGTTTTTGGCTTGTTACTCGAATTGCCCTTGACATCTGAAAGGCCGATTTTATAATGAAGTGACATTATCATATTATCTAATACGCAGATTGGGACGAGTAGTTGCACAATCACTTCAAGAGAGCGGAAATTGGTTGAATTTTAGGGTCATTGGCTGGAAACCCCCGCAAGAAAGAGTGTAACGAATACCCCCCAAGAGTGGTTCTCTGAACAGGAAAGGCAAACCAAGTCGTTTGCCTTGGAGGCAGACAACAAGGTCTGCCTTTCTTAATAAGAAGCCCGGCTGGCCCCGTTAACGGCCGTATACAAGGGCAATTAGTCAAAAGCTAGTTGCTAAATTTGAGTGGAACCGCGATGCGCCATCGCCTCAATTGAGGCGATGGCGCATTTTTTGTTTAAGCATATTGAATATCAGAGGTAACATGTCCGAGGAACAAAACATTCCTTACGAGGAATCAGAACTCTACAAAATAAGACACTCCGCTTCACACGTTTTAGCTGAAGCAGTTTTAGAATTTCATCCCAATGCCAAGCTAGCCATTGGCCCACCTATTGAAGATGGCTTCTACTACGATTTCGATTTAGGGAAAAATGAAGATGGTAAACCCATTACATTTTCACCTGAAGAGCTTGAAAAGATCGAAGCCCGCATGAAAAAGCTGCTCAAAAGCAATGCGAAGTTTGAAAAGTCAAGCATGTCGGTTGAAGAAGCGCTTGAATTTTTTAAAGATCAACCCTACAAAGTGGAGCTCATCCAAGATTTGGCAGCCGGCAAGGAAGATGAAAACGGGAATCCCGTTTCTGAACCAGCAACGGAAGTTGGCATTTATACACAGCGAGAATTTGTTGACCTGTGTCGTGGTCCCCACGTGGCCTTTACAAAAAAGGTCAAAGCCAACGCCGTAAAACTGCTCAGAACAAGCGGGGCCTATTGGCGCGGGGATGAAAACAAACCACAGCTTCAGCGCATTTATGGAACGGCTTGGCACAATCGCATGGAGCTTGAAGATCATCTCAAGCGCCTCGAAGAAGCCAAAGCCCGTGATCACCGTCGCTTGGGTAAACAGCTAGGTCTCTTCC
>JANQSK010001229.1 GCA_028284105.1 Anaerolineae bacterium | reverse complement strand
CACAGGTTTCTTGACCATCTGTCAACAAAACGATGATGCGCTCTTCTTCAGTTGCTTCAGCTAAATCGTCTACAACGGCAAGCAGTGAAGCGCCAATGGCTGTATTCGCATTAAATTGCGGTTCTGCTTCAGCCACAACCGCATTAAAAGCAGCGCGGTCCAATGGACCATAAGGCACCATTAAATCAGAACGACAGGCAAAATCGCCTTCAATATTCCCAAAGATGCGAAGAGCAGTTGGTGTACCTTCTGGCAAAATCTCACCAGCAATATTGTTTAAAGCTTCTTTAGCAATTGCAAAGCGGGTCGTATTATCAATGGGCTCAACCATACTCCATGAGGCATCAAGAATAATTTCAACAACTGGCACGCCTGAAATGGCAACCGTTTGCGTAGTATCTGTTCCTTCACCAACCTCGCTGGAACCGCCATAAACAAGTTCAACACCGCCAAGTGCTTCACCCACAACGGCGCGTAAGGCTGCCTCAGCACGTCGTGAACCGCTTAGATCAACGGCTCTAGCTGCAATGGTATACGCTCCTGAATTCAGGTTAGCATTAAAGGTCCAATTTCCGTCTGCATCAGCAACTGTTTCACCAAGATATTGGCCGTCCACAAAGATTTCAACGCGATTACCTGGTAAGGATTGACCAGAAATCACAACGTCACCCGTGCCATCATCATTCAAAGAGATGTCCGGTTCATTGAGGGAAACAAAGGGAACGATTTGAATGCTTTGTTCTTCACTGACAATATCAGGGGATACGGCAAGTTGACTTTGAAGGACATAATCTCCAGCACTAAAAGGTGCAGGTGAGGTCCACGACCAATTCCCGTCTGCATCAGCAGTGACTGTGTCAACAATTTCACCATTCAGCCAGATATTTACATCCTGACCAGGAATCGTCACACCACTTAAAACGATATTACCTGCGCCGTCTGTTTCAGCTACATTAACTTCCACTGAGCCAACAACGGGTACATCAATATTCCCAACAAGCTCAGTATCCAGAAGCGTATCGCGATCAACACCGTCAAACATAAAGCCACGCACTTCGTAAGCCCCTGCTGGTCCTTCTAATGTATAGGGAATTGACCAAGTGCCGTCATCACCCACAGTTGGTGAACCAGCAAATTGGCCTTTCACGAGAACGTCCACAACGGTCCCAGGTTCGCCTGTACCGGAGAAGGTAATATCACCAATGGGCAAACCATTTGTGCCTAATACAAACCCGCTAATGTCAGGTGCGTTGAAGACCAATGGCGCAGCTCCTGATGGGACAAGCATGTTCACGGATGGGGATGAGCCAATGGGATTGCCATCTGGGTCGAAACCACGAATCATAAATTGATTCCGATAGCTATTTAAGTCCGAATTAAATGACCAGGTTCCGTCATCACCCACAACGGCCGTTCCTAGAGAAACGCCGTTATTGAAGATTTCGACGGTGCTGCCAGGTGTCCCTGTGCCAGAGAACGTAAACCCATTTGCACTTTGGTCTGGGTCGAGTGTGTCGAGCTTCGGTGGTAAATAGCTTTGCACCACATTGAAGGTGACACTTTCAGAGCTTAGCGTCATGTCTCCAGCTGCATCGGCGCCTGTCACCATGACATCATATTGACCGGCATCAAGCTCAGTTGAATAGATCCACTCACCGTCACGATAAACGGTTACTGAGTCAGCGGAACGGCCGTCTATTGAAACCTCAACATCTGAACCCGGTTCACCTTCACCAGAAAATACAACCAACCCGCTTGGAACCTCATCTGATGGGGCATTAATGGTAGGGGCAGATAATTCAGCAGTCGTGATTGAATCCGTTGTGCAAACCCGTAAGGTGCTCATCAAAATTAAAATAATGATGGCTAAAATCGCATACAAAAGCCCACCGCGACGAGCAGAATCCTGCTCTTCCACAAGGGCATTGTTCATATTTACATCTTCGTTCATGTAGAACTCCTATCTATCAAAAAACAAATACGCGCCCAATGATATTACCTTTTTCGATTCACACCACTTTTAGGTGAACGACAAAAAAGATTTTGTAATTATTGAGGTCACCCCTCTCTAAACCTACAGAATCCTGCCGTTCTTATCCCCTCACAAGGGATTCAATTGTGACCAATTAAAAAAAGGGTTGTCTAACAATGTGTAAGCGAAAGAAGCATCGCTCATAAGGGCGACTAGCTATTGGATTTTTTTATTGCAGAGAAAAATCCAAACAGGAGAATGACATGAGTCAAATTCAGGAGTTTTTTACAGATTTAGGCCCAATTGGTACAAGCATCTTAAACATTTTGGCAGCGCTTGCCATTTTGTTGATTGGTTACATTATTGCCCGCTTGGTTGCCAATGTTGTGCGCCGCTTACTCGGACGCACAAGTTTAGATGAACGTATTGCTCAAGCTTTAACCTTAGAAGAAAACAGCGATGTCAGCATTGAAGACATTGTTGGCCGAGTTGTATTTTGGATCATTATGCTGTTTACGGCCGTTGGTGTTTTACAACGTCTAGAGTTGCCAGCCGTTGCAGACCCCATCAACTCACTGTTAAGCAAAGTAACAACGGAGTACATCCCCAATCTGGGTGGTGCTATTTTGATGCTCATCGTTGCATGGGCAGTCGCTACAGTGGTGCGCTTCCTTATTACAAAAGCAACTGATTTACTCAAAATTGATGAGCGTTTAACTGAACATGGCGCTTTAGAAGAAGGCGAACGCGTTTCCGTAAGCAATTCACTTGCCACCGCCGCTTTCTGGTTTATCTTCCTGCTCTTTATCCCTGACATTTTGTCACGGTTAGGCATGTCAGAAATCGCTGCTCCAGTGCAAGATATGTTTAGCCAAGCGATCACCTACATTCCAAATATTGTAGGGGCAGGTTTAATTTTGCTTATCGGTTGGTTTATTGCCCGCATTTTACGCCAAATTTTAACCAACTTACTTTCGGCCGTTGGTGCCGATGCCTTGGGTGAACGGGCTGGATTAACTGGCACCCGTTCCTTATCAAACTTAGTAGGCACAGTGGTTTACACCTTTGTCCTCTTATTTACCATCATTTCAGCATTGGAAGAGCTCAGTATTGAAGCTATCTCCGGTCCAGCCACCACAATGCTAACCACCATCCTAGATGCAGTCCCCGGAATCTTCGGTGCCTCTCTGGTTTTAATCGTTTCCTATTACATTGCGAGATTAGTTTCAGGATTAATTAGTGACCTTTTGGTAGGAATCGGTGTCAATGAAGTACCAGCACGTCTGGGAATTAGTTTAACTGGCACGCGAACAATGTCCGAATTGATTGGCTACATTATTCAAGTTGGCATCATGTTGTTTGCAGCCATCTCAGCAGCTGAGCTTTTAGGGTCACAATTCTTGGCAAATATCATCACTACTTTTGTGGGATTTGCCGGTCAAGTGATTTTGGCTCTTATCATCTTTGGGATTGGCCTTTACTTAGCAAACTTAGCCCATAGCTTTATCAAAAGCGCAGGTGGTGCCCAATCTCAAATGACAGCAACCATTGCTCGAATGGCGATTTTAGTACTTGCAGGTGCTATGGGACTCCGCCAAATGGGCATTGCAGACGATATCGTCAACCTCGCCTTTGGTATCTTGTTAGGTGCCTTGGGTGTTGCAGCGGCCTTAGCCTTCGGGTTGGGCAGTCGCGAAATCGCTGGACAGGAAGTTGCT
>JANQSK010001212.1 GCA_028284105.1 Anaerolineae bacterium | reverse complement strand
GGCTTGGCAATACGGCCGTTGCCCAAATCCAGCCGCCAACAATCATCGCCACCACAATCCCTAACCAATCTGTTTGAGGTTGTTCTAATGATTGAAGTTCGCTTGTGCTTTTTTCATTCAATTCCAAATTGGAGCTCCAAATTATTTATTAATCAGTCATGATCGTTTCAACATCAGCGCACTTTAGATCATACACTGATTTTTCAATGCAATTAGGAATTTTCAGAATTTTTCACCTCTTTTTAGGAAATCAGAAAGCGGAGCAATTGAAGTTTCATGACAATTGCATACTTTTGAATACTTTCCCCCTATTTTTGACCTTAAATTTAGAGCAGGCATCTCGCACAATGTGAACAGCAAAGGAGATTGTTCAATGAATAAAATGCGTATTCGCTTAATTTTAATATTGTTTATTCTTACTCTTGCGGCTTGTGGCGGAACAGATTCAACGCCAACTGAGCAACAAGAGCCAACACCAGAAACGGCCGTTTCAACCGAAGCCGCTCAAAACCCTGATAGCGAAGCATCCGTTGTTGGCATCCCAGAACCCACCCAATCAGATCACGAATCAGGAGCAACGATTTATGTGTATGATTTTGGGGATATGATCCTTCACGCCTTTATTAACCCGCCAGCAGGGATTGGTAATGGAACCTATATTATTGAAGGAGAAACAGAGTTGGTCCTCATTGACTCCCATTTTTCCCAAGAATCAGCTGAAGCGTTTCGAGGATATGTTGATACCCTCAACAAACCTATCAACCGCATCTTTGCCACCCATGAACATCCTGATCACATCAATGGCTTAGGTACCGCTTTTGCAGATGTATCAAGCTATGCTTCTGCTGAAGTTGTTGAGCTAGCAGTCGCTGAGGAAGGTATCACGATAGATAACATTGTTGAAGCCGGCACTGAAATGATTGATGGCATTCAGTACGAGTATGAAATCTATAAAGATGCGGAATCTGAAGAAGCACTTGTCATCAAATTGCCAGAATATGCTGTGATCGCGGTAGGGGATCTCGTCTATAACAAATACCACATGGTGATGAATCCAAATATCCCCAACTGGCTTGATCAGTTGGCCCAATTGGAAGCGATGTCTCAATATCAGCTCATTCTTCCAGGACATGGCGCAATGGGTGAAACGGCCGTATATGCCGAAGCAACAAACTACCTTGAAACAGCATGGGATTTTTATTTAGAAATTGAAGATCCAGATGAGTTCAGAGCAGCACTTGTTGACGCTTTCCCAGAATACGAAGCCTCATTTCTACTAGGCTTAGCCGCTCAACGAATGTATCCAAAGCCTGAAAATTTAAACATCAATGAAAGCGCTGAAATAGAAACTGAGGAAGTCACTTCAGAAGATGATGGTTCCACAGAAGCCGCTGAAGCGGTTACCGAAGAGCTCACTAAGGAAGAGCAACTTATTGCGCACTTCACAAAACCGTCTGAAACAAATGGAGATGTACTCATTTTGTTAGGGCAGGTGCTGGATGTTAATGGTGAGCCGGTACCGGATACGGCCGTTGAAATTTGGCAAACGGACAGCGTTGGCGTTTACGATCACCCACAAGACCCCGGCACAGCCAATCGTGATTTGAGCTTCCAATTTTATGGAACGGCCGTTACCGACAGCGAAGGATATTACGTCTTCCGCACCGTCACACCGGGCGAATATGAACCACGACCCCGCCACATTCACTTCAAAGTGATTCAAAATGGCGCTACTTTATTAACCAGCCAATTCTATTTCAGCCAAGATATTGCCCAAGTTGAGAATGAAGGGATGTTTGCGCAGGTTGGTGATAGTGGTGATTTATTGTTGCTACAGCTGGTGCAAGGGGATGGAATGTTATTGGCAAACGGCCGTATTGTGGTTGATACAGCGGGTCGCAATGGAGACCTTCCCTTAACCCCCTCACAAGCGGAAGGGCCATACTATCCCGTAGTTAACGTCGCTGAATATGACAATGATTTAACAACCTTGCCATAAAATTTTTCAAGAAAGAGGGGGTGCCTCCTCTTTCTTGATTCCCTAAAATACCTCTTAATCTTAAAATCAAATTTGTAGCTTTTTGCCAATGCTTCAATGGACACTGTTCTGTATCATTACAACAAAATTCCAACAAGTGAGGCAACATGAGTTTACAAAAATTTCCAGACGGCTTTTTATGGGGAGCGGCCACCGCAGCTTATCAAATTGAAGGAGCATGGAACGAAGATGGCAAAGGCCCTAGCATTTGGGACACTTTCGTTCGCAAACCCCATCGCATCCTCAACAATGACACGGGGGATGTGACCGCCAACCATTATCACAAAATGCCTGAAGACGTTCAGATGATGAAAGAGATGGGATTGCAGTCGTATCGATTTTCCATTTCTTGGCCCCGCGTAATGCCAAATGGAAAAGGAGCCGTCAATCAAAAGGGTCTCGATTTTTATGATCACCTTGTTGATGAGCTATTAGCAGCCAATATTATTCCGAATGCCACCCTCTACCACTGGGATTTACCACAAGCTTCACAAGATTTAGGGGGCTGGCCCAATCGTGACATTGCTGATTGGTTTGCCGATTATGCACAGGTAATGTTTGACAAATTAGGTGATCGAGTTCCGATGTGGGCGACGCATAATGAACCTTGGGTAGTCGCTTTCACAGGCTATGCCATTGGAGACTTTGCACCAGGGATTTCTGATTACTCTCAAGCGTTCCAATCTGTTCATAATTTGCTTCGTGCCCACGGTAAAGCGGTACAACTTTATAGAAAAGGCAATTACAAAGGCGAAATTGGTATCGTTTTAGACCTTCAGCATTCTCAACCCGCATCGGATGATGAAGCTGATGTCGCTGCCAGTCATCGTCGTTATGAGCTCACCAATGGCATCTTTTTAGAAGCTTTGTTTAACGGCCGTTATCCTGAACAGCTCATGGATTGGATAGGTCCACTGGCACCCGATGTGCAAGACGGAGATATGGCACTCATCAACCAACCCATCGACTTTTTGGGTATGAACTATTACATGACCTTTGCCGTCAAATTTGCCAATCGAGGGGGCTTTCTCAAATTCTCCCAAGATTTTGTTTCATCAGGCAATTGGGGCAAAACAGATGCAGGTTGGGGAGTTAATCCCGCAGGATTAATGGCCTCACTCACTCATTTACGAGATCATTTTGGAAATCCAAAAATTTTCATTATGGAAAATGGCTGTGCCGCTATCGATGATGCAGATGAAAATGGATACGTGATTGATAATGATCGGATCAATTATTTACGATCTCACCTCTTAACCGCCCAAGAAGCAATTCAAGAAGGAGTTAATCTTCAAGGTTACTATGTTTGGAGCTTGATGGATAACTTTGAGTGGGCCCACGGGCTTTCAAAACGGTTCGGCTTAGTTCGCATCAATTATGAGACAGGTGAACGAACACTCAAAAAAAGTGCAGGCTGGTACAAAGAGGTCATTAACCAAAACGGCGTTTATGAATAACAGGCAGATGCACTTTTGCGAAGTTTTCTCCTATGGCTAAAATCAAATCTTAATTGAAGATACGGCCGTTACTTCAAAATAGTAGACATACACAAAACTCGGCTTAGACAGGCTCAACCTACGATAAATGTTGAATAAGGAGAATGATGGAATACACAAATCTTGGCAAAACTGGTTTGAAAGTATCAAAAATTTGTTTAGGCATGATGACCTACGGCTCTAAGTCCTGGCGGGAATGGGTACTGGGTGAAGAAGCATGTGATGAGCATGTAAAAAGAGCTCTTGGACTTGGCATCAATTTCTTTGATACGGCAAATGTTTACTCAACTGGCGTCAGTGAAGAAATGACGGGACGTGCGCTCAAAAAATACGCGAAACGGCATGAAGTTGTTCTCGCCACCAAAGTCCGCGGCCAAATGGGAGACGATCCAAACAACAGTGGGTTATCCAGAAAGCATATCATGGATCAAGTGGATGCCTCATTAAAACGGCTCGACACAGATTACATCGACCTCTATCAAATTCACCGTTGGGATTACAATGTGCCAATCGAGGAAACCATGGAAGCGCTGCATGAT
>JANQSK010001206.1 GCA_028284105.1 Anaerolineae bacterium | reverse complement strand
GGAAGGCCATAACGGATTTGTATTTGACCATTACAGTAGTGATTCATTTTGGGATGCACTGTCTCGCGCAATTTATGTATTCAATGTAGACAAAATGCGCTGGCATCAAATTCAAAAGAATGGCATGACTACTGATTTTTCTTGGGGAAATTCTGCCCAAGGATATGAGCAACTCTACGAATGGGCCATTGCACGAACACTTTTTGATTAGATAACATTAAATTTTCAGCTCATTGAGCTGTATTAGGTTTTTTATGGAATTCCCTCGAACATCTGGTGTTTTATTACATCCAACATCGTTGCCAAGTCGGTTTGGAATTGGCGATTTTGGTGAAGCGGCTTATCAATTTGTCGACTTTCTAGCCAACAGCGCACAATCTCTATGGCAGATCCTCCCTCTTGGACCCACAGGATATGGTGATTCCCCCTATCAAAGTTTCTCTTCCTTTGCTGGGAATCCGTTATTAATTAGCCCCGAAAAACTGGTACGCGATGGTCTTTTGCCAGAAACGGCCGTTCAATACGTTCCAAACTTCCCCGCCAATGAGGTCGATTTTGGACCAGTTATTCCATACAAATTGGGATTACTCAAACAATCATTTGAATATTTTGAAGCCAATGGCACAGATGAACAAAATGAATCATTTGCCAGCTTTTGCAAGGAGCATACTGCTTGGCTTGATGATTTTGCGTTCTTTATGGCGCTAAAAAATCACCATGTCGAACAAAACGGTGGGGTTTGGAATACGTGGCCGAAAGAGATAGCCATGCGCAAGCCCAAAGCAATGAAGAGTTGGGGAGACAAGCTAGCCTCTGAAATCCGCTTCCACAAATACTTGCAATTCCTCTTTTTTGAACAATGGCTAGCATTGAAAAGCTATGCAAATGAGAAAGGCATCAAAATCGTGGGAGACATCCCCATTTTTGTTGCATTCGATAGTGCTGATGTTTGGGCCAATCGAAATCTCTTCTTTTTAGATAAAGAAGGAAATCCAACCGTTGTGGCTGGTGTTCCACCCGATTATTTTAGTGAAACAGGGCAACGGTGGGGCAATCCGCTATATAACTGGAAAAAGCTCGCTAAGGACAATTACAGCTGGTGGGCGGAACGCCTCAAAATGTGCTTTATTCTTGCAGATATCGTTCGCATTGACCATTTTCGAGGATTTGATGCTTATTGGGAAATCCCCTCCGAAGAAGAAACGGCCGTTGTTGGCAAATGGATCAAAGCGCCAGGTATGGCATTCTTCAAGGCAATGAAAAAACAATTAGGCGATCTTCCGCTGATCGCTGAAGATTTAGGAGTTATCACCCCTGAGGTCGAACTGTTACGGGATACCTTTGAATTTCCTGGCATGAAAATTCTCCAATTTGCTTTTGGTGGGGAGCAAAATAGTGAATTTTTACCTCACACATTCACAGCTAATAGTGTCGTTTATCCTGGGACCCATGACAACGAAACCGTCTTAGGTTGGTATCAAAATGCCACGTATCCAGAGCAAGATCACATTCGCAAATATATGGGAATTGATGGACACGATATCTCTTGGGACATGATTCGACTATCACACATGTCTGTATCGAACATGTCAATCATTCCAATGCAGGATTTAATGTCGTTAGACAACAGCGCCCGTATGAATTTTCCTGGAAAAGTAGGCGGATATTGGCGCTGGAGATTCACATGGGATTCATTTGACACGTTTGTTCAATATCGGCTACGCGACATGACAGAGATTTACGGCCGTAATCCATCCACACCATCCACTGAAACAGAAAACGCCACCACTGAATAAACAATGGTGGCGTTTATAAAAAGCTAAATATTAGAAAACGTTACTTCAATTTATCTTGATATGCTTTCTTAAATTTACGCACTTTAGGATCAATGACCACGCGGCAGTAAGGTTGATTAGGATTATCATTGAAGTAATTTTGATGATAATTTTCAGCAGGATAAAAAACATCCAGCGGTTCTATCTCAGTAACAATTGGATTTGACCAAAGGTCTGAGGCATCAGTTTCAGCCTTTGATTGTTCAGCGATCGCTCTTTGTTCATCATTGTGATAATAAATGCCTGAGCGATATTGCGTTCCAACATCATTCCCTTGCCGGTTTAAAGTAGTGGGGTCGTGTACACGCCAGAAAATCTCAATTAAATCATTAAATGAAATTACCGAAGGATCAAAAGTGACTTGAATGACTTCATTGTGATTTGTCATACCCGTACAAACTTGTTGATAGGTTGGATTGGGAACATCGCCTGCTGTGTAGCCGGATACGACTTTTTCTACACCCATCAGATCTTGATAAACTGCTTCTACACACCAAAAACAGCCCCCACCTAAGGTAATCTGTTCTAATTGTTTATCGCTCATAGTTGTTACACCTCTTATTCAATGCCGGCAAATCGCGGCTTGATCAATCTTTTAATGTATGTTTTGGCTTCGTTTTGATGAATATGCTACCTAATTAAGATTGGTCTCATAATAATTAGACGGCCGTAACCTGCTAAACATTACCTATTCCCATTCAATTGTGCCGGGTGGTTTAGAGGTAATATCTAACACAACGCGATTAACGCCATCAACCTCATTAACAATACGTCTGCTCACTTCAGCCAGTAAATCATAGGGCAAACGAGCCCAATCAGCTGTCATAAAATCATCAGTAGTTACAGCTCTCAACGCAACGACTTCTTGATAGGTACGGCCGTCTCCCATTACCCCAACACTCTTAACAGGCAACAAGACAGCAAATGATTGCTGAGTGCCTGTTTTGAGCATATCAGCCTGTTGAAGTTCAGAGACAAATATAGCATCAGCTTCACGGAGTCTCTCTAACCGCTCCCATGTGATTTTGCCCAAACAGCGAATCGCTAAACCAGGGCCTGGGAAAGGTTGTCGCCAAACGATGCTGTCAGGTAATCCCAATGCTGTCCCAATTTGTCGCACCTCATCTTTAAACAACATGTTAAGAGGCTCAACCAGCTCAAACGTCATATCATCTGGCAAACCACCCACATTGTGATGTGTTTTAATGACATGTGCTTCTTTTTTATCTTTGCCTGCACTTTCTATGACATCGGGATAAATGGTTCCTTGCGCTAAATAATCAATTTCACCGAGCTTATTGGCTTCCCTCTCAAAAATACGGACAAACTTTTCGCCAATGATTCGACGTTTTTGTTCTGGATCCGTCACGTTATTCAATGCATCTAAATATTCT
>JANQSK010001205.1 GCA_028284105.1 Anaerolineae bacterium | reverse complement strand
CAAATAATAAACCCAACAACCACCAAGCCTAAAACCCCAGCGATGCCCATAATGATTTGATTTTGCTTTTTTTGCCGTTCGAGTGCTTCTTCTCGACGTTTGCGCACAGAAGGTGTGTTCCGTTGTTTTTTTGACATTTTCTCTCCTAAATTATCGCTTTTTGATGAGATTGATAACCCAGAAATTCACTGAGTCAAAGTTGTTTCAAATTTATTTTTAAATTTAGAAATAATCAAGATTGATCTAATTTATAGATTGCATACAGCCCCACAAGTATCATAACTCCACCAATAACATACCCTTCAACAATAGTGGCTTGAGTGAGGAATATACCAAGCATGCCAAAAGCGCCGCCCAATAAATATAAAATGAGCACGACTTCTCGTTGACTAAATCCTCTCGCTACCAATCGATGACTCGTATGATCTTTGCCCGGTGTGTTTGGACTGACGCCACGTCGAATGCGAGAAATAACAACAAGTGAGGTATCAAAGATAGGAACTCCCAAAACAAATACGGGGACCATCCAAGTGACAAAATTACTGTTTGTGGGAAAACGCAGTTGAAGAGCAAGAAGGGCTAAAATAAAGCCAAGAAAAAGTGAGCCTGCATCACCCATAAAAATTTGAGCCGGTTTAAAGTTAAAACGTAAAAAGCCTAGGCATGCCCCAAGAATAGCCGCCGCAAGTGCGGATACTAAAAATTGATCATTTTGTAAACCCAAAAGCAAAATAAAGGCGGCTGCGACACCACTTACCCCAGCACAAAGCCCATCCATATTGTCTAAAAAATTAATTCCGTTACTTATTCCCGCCAACCATAGGTAAGTTAAGGCGTAATCAATAATATCGGGCGTCGGGAGTTGAATACGGATATCAAATGCAGCTAAAGCTAGAAAGGCGACAAATTGACCTGCTAATTTAGCCCAAGCAGGTAGCCCACGCTGATCATCAATTAAACCAATCAAGGCAACGACGCTGAGTGCCATAATAACGCCAGCCACTGAACGGGGAAGTTGAGGAGAAAAGACAAGGATTGCGATAATGGCACCCCCGAAAATGGCAACACCCCCCATAAGCGGCATTGGGGTGCTGTGTAATTTTCGTTTTGCTGGTGCATCAACAAATCCAAAAGCGAGGGCGAGCTTTCGAACCCACGGTGTGCCAACCAAAGTCACCGTTAACGCGATTAAGAATATTGCAATAAATGTCCGGGCGACCATTTAGGGCGACACCTCAACGATTTCTATCGATGTAATTAAATCTGCTGGAACAGCCGCGCCAGGATCGCGAATTGTGATTGAATTCAGCACCTCTGCCCCTTCAAGCAGTTCCCCAAAAATCGTATGGTTTCCGTTCAGCCAATCTGTCACATCGTAAGTAATAAAGAATTGACTCCCATTGGTGTTGGGGCCAGCGTTTGCCATAGCTAACAAACCAGACCGATCAAAAACAAGACCGTTGCTGGTTTCATCTTCAAACTGATAGCCTGGACCACCAGCCCCACTTCCCGTTGGGTCCCCTGCTTGTGCCATAAAGCCCTCAATGACGCGATGAAAAGTTGTGTTGTCGTAAAAACCCTGATTTGCGAGATAAACAAAGTTATTCACCGTGAGTGGCGCTTCGTCATCAAACAATCTTAATCTGATGGCCCCTTTTTCTGTGTTGATAATGGCATCGTAGGTTTTCGAGAGGTCAATAACGACGTTGGGATAGGATGGGAAAATACCGTTTCGCTGTTCTGGCGCAATGGTTGCCAACGGCCGTTCCCCTGTAAATGATTCTGTCACCGTTGACTGTTGAGAGCTCTCCTCCTGAACCGGTGTTTGCTCAGGGGCAGGAATCGCTTCACCAGTCAGTTGAGCTACAAATTGCTGGATTTGGGGTGCAATTTCAGGTGGGGCACTGAGAAGGGCATCCTGCGCCAAGGCAACGGCCGTATCTGTATCCCCTAAATCTGAATACATCTGCGCTCGACTAAAGTCATAGTTCCAATTGGCAAGCACTTGCTGTGAAGGATCCAGTTCACGAACGCGATCCAATGCAGCAATCCCACTCTCGTATTCACCCAGTTGTGCATAAAGCTGTGAAGCTCTTAACCAAGCACGGGCATTGTTTGGATCGATGCCTAATCCAGCTTCAATCGTATCAGTTGCGTTTTGATAATATTGGGCTTGAACGGCCGTATCTGTTTCAACCTGCGCACAGCGCACATAAGTATCCACAAGCCAGAAATACGTATCAGAAAAATACGGGTCAATCTCAACTGAATCTTCAAATATTGAGATAGAGCGCTCACAATCAGACTGCAAATCATACACGAGTCGCGCATACTCATTTCGGATGATGGAGTTTTGAGGACTTAGCGCCAGGGCATCTGTGTAAAAGGCTTCAGCCGTTTCAATTCGTAATGCCTGTTGGGAAGCATTCTCTTCAAATCCATACCGTCGTGTATTCAAACGGGCCAAATTGGCCGTATGATCGGTGTTGAGCGGATTAATCTTCTGGGCATCTAAAAGCCGGTTTTCGGCTTCATTGAGCAGTTCAGAACGAATAGACAGATCATCCACCACGGCCGAATTTTCCAAAAACGCACGACCGAGGAATAAATAGTAATAATCTTCTCGAGGGGCTAGGTTGATCGATTCATTATAAATAGCAATCGCCGACAACCATAGATCAGGGTCACCGGTATTTGAAGCTTGGCCATCAAAGAATCGACCGCGCTTAAAAATCATATCGGCCTGAACAACCTGCATATTGGTTGTTGGAATAAGCCATAGCAGCAAAGCAGTTGTGACGACCAAAGCAATAATGCCGCTAAACGAACCATTCTCACGCAATTTGGCGAGATGATGCATCACTGAAAATGAGCCCATCGCTAATATCAAACCAAAAGTAAATAAGAAGAAAAGCGTAATAAAGAAGGCGGCTTGGCTTGATTCTAAAATGCGATATTCGCTTAATGTTTCGATATTGCCTGAAGGCTGGAAGAAGAGGGAGTTACGGAAGACCCAAGCGTGCATATAGGTGTAAAGCACCCCAATGCCAAATGACCCCACGGCCAATACGGCCGTTTGTGTGAGCACGCGCCCCCATGAGCCATCTCGAACCTGCATAAACAGCCAGCCATTGACGGCAATCAGCAAGAGAGCTTGCAGCCACCCGCCAGCCATCAAGATGGGAAATGCACACGACAAGCCAATTACTGACAACACCCCCACAATAAATTGGGATGATGGAGATTTTAAATAAAGTAAAGCAGCCGTGACCAAAGCACCTGCTGCATAAGCAGCGAGCAATGAGCGGCCAAGCAAAAAGGCAGAGCCTGAGCCAATGGGTGGTGCCACAAAGAATCGAACACCCACGCCAACAAGCCCAATGACAAGTAATACGGCCGTAATCATCATGCGTTTACGATCATTTAAATTGAGCGTCGGTGAGATTTCAAGTTCACCATCTTTAATCATTTCACTGACTATGAGAAGCGTGCCTAAGCCCCACGTTAAGGCGAGCATCACAAAGATGAAGGGAGAATCAATGAACCCTTTTCCCGCATCTACGAAGAATGATTGGTTCACAATTTCGCTCACGGGTAAATCAAGCGGAGATTCATAAGTGCGATCTCCAGGTTGATTGTAAGTCGTATACTGGAATCCAATGGTTCCCACAACCAGTGTCAAAATGAACATCGACAACATGAGTGGGCCACCAAGCACATTGGGAATTCTGCGCCCCCTTCTTTCAGTCCGTGATGGTCGACGGCCACGCCCTTTTTTACCCTTTTTAGATGCTGTTGTGGTGCTTTCTTCGCTTACTTCCTCAGCAATGACGGCCGTATCTGTGGC
>JANQSK010001149.1 GCA_028284105.1 Anaerolineae bacterium | reverse complement strand
ACGAATACGCCTTCGTCATGGCTCCACAGGATATTCCGAATAGTTAGCGAGCTGGCGACTTGGCGAGGAGCGAAAAGGCGATAGGTTTATGGCGCAGATTAAGAGTTATCGGGATTTGAATGTTTATCAAACGGCGATGGAGTGTGCAGTTTTGATTCATGAATTAACAAAAACATTTCCTCCTGAGGAAAAATATTCCTTAGTAGATCAGATTCGCCGCTCCTCTCGTTCTGTTTGTGCAAATCTTGCTGAAGCTTGGCGCAAACGTCGCTATCCTAAAATGTTTGTTAGTACCCTGAACATTGCTGAGGGTGAGGCTGAAGAAACAAGAGTTTGGCTAGAATTTTGTCAAAGATTCAAATATTTATCACCCCATCAAGTGAATGAGCTAGATGACAAATACGACAAAATCCTTGCCCAACTGGTCCGAATGGCTTCTAACCCACAACAATGGACCATTAAGAAATAATCAGAGCGATGATGAAGGGGGCGCCCCATCACCCCTTCCCTCATCGCCCTTTCGGGAAAAATATGAAACAAAAAACGCAAAATTTCTTAGAAAAAATGCTCAAGGTCGGACTTCCGCCAAAACGAAGCCAACCTAATCCTACAGGCATTACAAATGCTGGTGGTGAAGGTCTGCCAGATTTTGCTGATGTCGAGATGATTCCTGTACAACAGCCAGACGGCCGTTTAACTAACTATCCTCCCGTTGAACATTGGGACGATTGGGTGGAATATGACGGGAAGCAGTGGCCCCGCAAAGTGGCTCGACGATACATGTTGGTTCCTACGGTGTGCTTTAACTGTGAATCAGGTTGCGGTTTGCTGGCCTATGTCGACAAAACCACCTTCGAAATCAAAAAGTTTGAAGGCAATCCGATGCATCCCGGTAGCCGTGGCCGTAACTGTGCTAAAGGGCCAGCGACGCATAATCAAGTCTATGATCCTGAACGGATTCTTTATCCTCTCAAACGAGTAGGTAAACGAGGCGAAGGCAAATGGCAAAAGATTAGCTGGGATCAGGCTCTCGACGAAATCTCCGAAAAGATGCGCGAGAGTCGCAAAGTGCGTAATGATGGCATTATGTATCATGTTGGACGTCCTGGTGAAGATGGATATACCAATCGTTGTATCCAAGCTTGGGGTGTTGATGGGCACAATAGTCACACCAACATCTGTTCGGCAGGTGCCCGCTTTGGTTACTTCTTCTGGGGCGCCTTTGATCGGCCTAGCCCGGACCACGCCAATGCGCGTGTTATCTTGCTCATCTCTGCTCACCTTGAAACAGGCCACTACTTCAATCCACACGCTCAGCGCATTATCGAGGGCAAAATGGATGGGGCAAAACTCATCACATTTGACCCACGTCTAAGCAACACTGCCAGTATGAGTGATGTTTGGTTGCCTACATGGCCCGGCAGTGAAATGAGCGTCTTGTTGGCAGTTGCAAACTACCTTATTCAAAATGACCTCTATGATAAGGAATTTGTTCGTCGCTGGGTCAACTGGGAAGATACCCTTCAAGCGATTGTTGATGGGCAGCTGTCCATTCCAAATGGGCAATTAAAAGAAGATATTGCCAACGGTGAAGCAACTTTTGAATTGTTCGACCAAGCGTTAAAATCGCTCTATTCAGAATACACTTTTGAGCGAGCTGCTGAAGAATCACAGGTGCCAATCGAGCGAATCGAAGAGACTGCCAAGATCGTGGCCAACTGTGATGGCAAATTAGCCACGCACACATGGCGCAGCGCCAGTATTGGGAATTTAGGCGGCTGGCAAGTTGCGCGTTGCCTCTTCTTCCTCAATATATTGACAGGTAGTGTCGGAAACAAAGGGGGCACAAGCGCCAATAGCTGGAACAAATTCACACCTAAGCCATTTAAATCACCTCCTGCTGGTGAAGGATGGAATGACCTCCATTTACCCCATGAATGGCCAATGGCATTTTACGAACTAAGTTTCCTGTTGCCGCACTACGTCGAAGAAGGGCGGGGTGATATCGATGTGTACTTTACCCGTGTCTACAATCCGATGTGGATTAATCCTGACGGATTTATGTGGCTCAAACTGCTCCGTGACGAAGAAAAAATGAAGTGTCACGTGGCATTGACTCCCACATGGAATGAGTCGGCATGGTTTGCTGATTATGTGTTGCCAATGGGGCATGCTGGTGAACGGCATGATTTGATGAGCCAAGAGACCCACTCTGGCCAGTGGATTGCTTTCCGTCAGCCGGTACGTCGTGTCGCTATGGAAAAGATGGGGCACACCATCAACCGCACTTACGAAGCCAATCCTGGTGAGGTGTGGGAAGAAAACGAATTTTGGATTGACCTTTCTGACCGCATGGATCCTGATGGCAGCTTGGGGATTCGCCAATATTTTGAAAGCCCCTATCGCGAAGGTGAAATCATCAATGTGGATGAATATTACCAGTGGATTTTTGAAAACAGCGTGCCTGGCTTACCAGAGGTAGCCAAAGCACACGGCTTGCAACCGCTGGAGTATATGCGCAAATTTGGGGCATTTGAGGTCACGGCCGAAAATTACACACCGTATGAAAAAGAGATCGATGGATTTACGAATGACGATTTACGATTTACGATTGATGAATCGAATCGCATTTTGAAGGATGGCAAAGCAGTTGGTATCTCAATCGATGGGGAAGCCAAAGCAGGTGTCGGAACACCCAGCAAGAAGTTTGAATTTTTTAGCCCAACCATCCATGATTGGGGATGGACAGAACGTGAATATACGATTCCTTGGACGCTGAAGAGCCACGTGCATCCAGACAACATTGACCGCACCAAAGGGGAAATGTTGCTCCTACCAAACTTCCGATTACCCACATTGATTCATACCCGAAGTGCAAACGCCAAATGGCTGTACGAAATTAGCCATAAGAACCCCGTTTGGATGCATCCAACGGACGGTGACCGGCTGGGTGTAAAGACGGGTGACCTAGTGCGTGTTCAAACGGAGATTGGCTACTTTGTTGATCGAGCTTGGCTCACTGAAGGGATTAAACCTGGCATTATTGCGATGAGTCACCATTTGGGGCGCTGGCGTTTACAGGATAAAGGCAATATGGGGGCTGGTATGTCGAGCTTGGCGCAGCTGGGTGAAGATGGCAACGAGCACACCCTCAATATTCTTGAAGGTGCTAAAGCGTGGGATACCTTTGACCCCGATACGAGCCGCGTCTGGTGGCAAGATGTCGGTGTTCATCAAAACCTAACGCACGGTGTCCATCCCGATCCGTTGAGCGGGGCGCACTGCTGGCTGCAAAAAGCGATGAACGTTACAAAGGCAGAGCCTGGAGACAAACATGGTGATGTTTGGGTTGATACGGTGCTGTCGATGAAGGTCTACAACGAGTGGAAAGCGTTGACGCGCTCGGCTGTTGACCACAGCCCTGACCAAACAAGACGGCCGTATTGGATCAAACGTCCGCTCAAACCGTCAACCGATGCGTACAAGCTCCCAGAACGGCCGTTTGGTCGTGATGAGATGCCATTGGCTGGAGACTAAAGAGTGGTTGGTGGATAGTGGATTGTGAATAGTCTAATCACACCATCCACTATCCACTACCTTCTATCCACTATCATGAACCCACACCAAACCGCCCTCGCGAGAGCCAACGGCTATGCACTTCTAAGTGACCTGTTTCTCAATGGCGTCACGGCCGAAAATTGGCCAACTGTTCAGCAGACCGCCTTATTAGAGCATTTACCTGATGATCCTGATTTTGAACAGTTGGGGGCGGTTCATTATGATTTGATGAGCCATCAAATCTTCCCCTATGAATCCGCCTTTTTGAGTGAAGATGGGATGCTCGGGGGGGAGATCGCCAATCGTGTCACCCATTATTTTGAGCAAATTCGGCTGCCCTTGGAAAGGGCCGTTTCTGAGCCAGATCACATTGGTTGGGAGCTATATGCGCTTTCCTTCCTTTGCGGTGCAGAGGCGGATGCTTGGGAAGATGGTTTACAGGCAGTTGCCCTGCGTATGCAGCATCAGCAACAGCGATTTTTGGAAAGCCATTTATTACGCTGGACGCCTGCGTTTTTGGTAGGCATTTTTCAACAAGATGACCATTTCTACGCAGCAATTGGTGAACTGCTTTGGGGGATGTTAACCGATCATTACAAGCATTCAGAGTCGGTGCTTTCGAGGCCATTGACCTTACCTGATCCGCCTGATGTTTTGGCGAATGAGAAGGCAGGCCTGCGTGAGATTGTTGAGGTGTTGATACGGCCGTGTCACTCTGGTTGGTTCATTAGTCGAAAAGACATTACCTTGCTCTCTCGTCGATTTGAACTGCCTCATGGCTTTGGCAGTCGTGAACAGATGATGTTGAATTTATTTCGATCTGCAGTGCAATATGATGCCTTGCCCAACCTGTTGACCCAAATGATCAAGCAGGCTGACCTATGGGCTGAATCGTATCATCGTCTGATTGAAGGGGATGTGGGGAAATTTATACGGCCGTGGCAGGATCAACTTTTGCTTACAAAGAAATTATTCAATCAAATCCTTGTTAAACTTAAAGATTCCCCTGACTCAATGATTGATGGCTTAGATTAAGGGGCATCAGCAGTGTAAAGGGCTCGTAGACTCATTCGGTTTCCCTGCCAACCAATTCGGATACCTATTTCCCCTTCCGGAAGCGCCATTTCTAATACATCCCAATTTTCAAGCGTTTTACCCCTTGACCGAAATTGATTGTAATACTCTGTCACTTCTTGGCATTCCTTGTCGATAAGTGCGGTTGCTTTGAAATCATTTGCAATAGGTAGATAAATAATGTCCAAGGCCCCTAAAGGTTCACCATTTTCAGTGAGCTTAATAATATATGGCCCTAACAATTCTTCATTCTGTAAATCCTCTTCAGGAACATAAAAAGTGACCGTTGTTCCCAATTCGACGGATGTTTGATCATCTGGTGCGACTGATTCAAGATAAGAATTGATACAAGACGAATCATTGTTAGAAAGGGACTCTTCTTCCTGCGAGACAATTTCTTCTGAGCCAGCTAAAGATTCTTGTTGAGATTCTTCTAATTGAGCACCCCCTTCTGAATTTGTCTGATTCTGGTTTATCAGAAACACGCCAACACCAATTCCAATGAGAATAAATATTCCCAAAACGGCCGTTTGGATGGTAAATGGTTGCCTTTTTGAGAGCGGGGCTGCCAACTTCTCTTGTTGATTGTTCTCAAAATAATCTTGCCAATTGATATTAGGGCGTTGTTTCATCAAGAGAGGGCCTAATTCTGATAAACGGCCGTTACGTCTGAGTAGCAATAGCAGTTCCGCTATTTTGTTTTCCTTGGCCGGCCCATTCAGTGAGTCAAAATCGATATTCAAGTCGAAACAGAGGAGACGAATCTCATCAAGGTTAAAATGTTTTGAAATGAGTTGGCGCAATTCCATCCAATTTGTCATGATAAAAATGAGTGTTTGTTTATGATAGTAAAAGCCGTTCAGGCAACGTCCGATGCACGTACCGCCCTCGCCCTTTTTGAGCTAGACAGTTTTCTCCATCAATAATCAACTCCCCACGGGAAAAGACTTTTTGAACTTTGCCCGTGATTTCAAACCCTTCATAAGCGTGCCAATCGTTGCAGGAGTGAGAGTTGGCTTGACCCATGGTCCATTGTTGGTTCGGATCCAGCAGGACGATGTCAGCATCAGTGCCAGGTTGGAGGGTGCCTTTTTGTGGATACATACCATACGTGCGGGCGGGATTGGTCGAAACAAGTTCTACAAAACGGGGCAATGAGATGCGTCCTTTGGCGACCCCTTCAGAATAAAGCAGCTGAAAGCGGGGCTCAATACCCGGCATGCCGTTTGGACAAAGATCAAAGCGCTCTTTTCCCATCAGTGTTGCTTCCCAAGAGTAAGCTGCGTCGTCTGAGGTCACTTGGGTAATACGGCCGTCTCTCAACCCATCCCACAGTGCATCCTGTGCTCTTTTATCGCGCAGTGGAGGTGAACAGATCCACTTGATGCCATCCTCTTTGCGAAGCATCTCATCCGTGAAGACAAGATAGTGCGTACACGTTTCGGCTATGACATCGACTCCATCCGCTTTGGCTTGCCCCATCATCTCAACCCCTTCTGCCGTCGTCATATGCACAATAAAGAGGCGCCCACCTGTGTCGCTGGATAACTCGACACATTTGGCGTTGGCTGCATTTTCAACTGCGATAGGCTTGCTT
>JANQSK010001136.1 GCA_028284105.1 Anaerolineae bacterium | reverse complement strand
GCTAAGCAATGAGAAATTCCGAAAACATTTACTTCGTATGAAGCGATGCTGGCTTCAGATGAGGTTGATGCGGTTTATATTGGTTTGCCGAATCATCTCCATGCCGATTGGGCGATTGCAGCAATGCGACAGGGCAAGCACGTGCTTTGTGAAAAGCCATTCGCTTTAACTGTTGAAGATGTTGATCGCATGACGGCCGTTTCTAAAGAGACGGGCATGGTTTTAGCTGAAGCATTTATGTATCGGCATCATCCACAAACAAAATTGATTGGAGAGTGGGTTCACAACGGCCGTTTAGGTCAAATTAGACGCATGGAAGCCAACTTTTCATTCGCACTAACCTATCGTGACAATATTCGACTACAGCCCCAATATGGTGGCGGGAGCTTATGGGATGTGGGTGTTTATCCGGTAAGCTTGGCCCAATATGTGATGGGTGGATTGCCTAAGTCAGTTTTTGGCCAACAATTTATTGGAGATACCGGTGTAGATGAGCAGTTTGTCGGGCAGCTTCACTATTCAGGTGGGCGTATGGCCCAGATTTCGAGTTCTTTTGAGCTGGCTTATCACACAGAAGCTCAGATTTTTGGCACAAACGGCCGTTTGGTGATTACACGGCCGTTTACCAACATCTATCCCCCTGAGCGAAGCGTCACCTTTTATCCCAACGAAGGTGAACCCCAACTGCTTGATGTGCCTGAAGAGTATCTTTATTTAGGTGAAGTGCGTGATATGCACGATGCGATTTTAGACGGAAAGGAAAATTACCTGACGTTTCAAGAAACGCGGAATCATGTGCGAACAGTTCTCAAATTGTATGAGTCAGCGGAGCGGGGAACGGCCGTTCAAATGGTGTAAGAATTCAAAATAAAAAAGCCCCTAAGGTCATGACTTTAGGGGCTTTTGTTTTACTTACACAAGCTCTACAAGTAAATCTTCTAAATCTTCTTTCGAGAAGACATAGCGTTCTTGACAGTATTGGCAATCAACTTCAGCTTGGCCAACCGTTTCAATCAAGTTTTCAATTTCCTCGCGACCTAAGGACAAGATGGCCTGTTCAGTTCGCTCGCGGCTGCAATCACATTGGAAAACCAAATCCCGTTTTTCCAACTCAATATATTCAACACCTTCAAATACAAGGTCGATGATTTCCTCAGGCGTTTTGCCGCTTCGTAGCAGCTCTGTCATGGGCGGTAGCTCTTCAAGCTTGTTTGCCATTTGCTTCATGATCTCTTGATCATATGGGGGCACAGCTTGGAGCAACAACCCGCCGGCTACTTCAACTTTGCCATCCTCATCAATGTGATATCCGATGCTAACCAATGAAGGAATTTGCTCAGATTGAGACAAGTAAAGCGTCAGTTCGGCATCAATGGGACTGCCTCCAATGGGCACAATACTCTCGGCAAGCTCTTTAAGCTTTAAATCTTTGACCACGGTAAGAATGCCCACCGAACCGAGCGTCACGCCCGTATTGTAGATCATTTCTTCCGCCATCTTCGTGATATGAGGGTTGGCCACATAACCGCGTAAACGGCCGTATGCGTCAGACTCCATCAAGACCCGTTCTGCAGGTCCATTACCTTCAAACTTTACAGCAATACGATGCTGAATTTTTAACAGCGCGCCTAAAAGAGCGGTTCCTGTAATCGTTTCAGAAATTAATGCCGCTGCGGGAGGCGTCGCTTGTTGTCTAGTCACAACCTCATTTGCTAAATCAGTAGTTATGCACGCTAAACCACGTACACCGGCTTCTTTGGCTAATGCTCTTACCAAATAATCTGCCATCATGTCACCTCAAAAAAGAAAACCTGAGATTGATTTGGGCCTTGGAATAAGTGCCCTCAAAATCTCAGATTGGTAATTTCAATAAATCGTGTTTTAAGAAGAGGGCTTTACCCAACTCGCCTATGTTACCGTCTAAATATTAATTATATGTTTGAAGCAACAAACCTGTCTAATATTCCCTTAGATATCAAATAGGAATATAAACATAGTCGTCTTATTCGCGATAATTTTCGAATTGCCCTTCACGTTTTTGCATTTGTGAAAAGACGGATTCAAGCTGGTTTTTACTACCCACGATTTGATCTTGAACTACGGATTCGGCCAGGAGCCCATCTTCTGCACTGAGATAGGTGGCCTCATTTAAGACACGTTTGGCCATTACGATAGCACTGGGGCTTTTACTGGCGATTTCGCGTGCTAATACCATGGCATCGTCGAAGGGCGTTTCGGATAATTGGGTCGCAAATCCATATTGAAGAGCCTCTTCCCCAGAAAATGTGCGATTTGTAAAGGTCAGCATTTTAATCACGTCTTCTCGAACCGTGCGGAGGAATAGTTGGGTTCCGGCCATATCTGGAATAAGCCCCCACTTCATTTCCATGATAGAGAGCTTGGTGTCAGGAGCCACAATACGAATGTCTGCCCCCATCATGATTTGCAAGCCGCCTCCATAAGCGTACCCATGAACAGCGGCAATTACAGGCACTTGCATGACGTGCCACTGCCATACAATTTGCTGCCAATCATTGGCAATGCCGTGCGTACGCGGCGTTAAAGCGTTGACACCATTGCTGGCTGAGGCAAATGCGGCTTGGACATCAATACCAGCGCAAAAGGCGCGCCCTTCGCCAGCCAAAACAACCACTCGAATTTCAGGGTTGCTTTCAATCTCTTTTCCGACTTGAATGATTGCTTTGAGCTGCTCGCTATCGAGTGCGTTCATTTTGTCGGGTCGATTAAATTTGACGATCCCGACGTGGTTATCAACTGTTAGGGTAACGCGTTCTTGATTTTCACTCATTGTGATTATTTTCCTTTAAATTGAGCAGGTCTGCGCTCGATGAAGGCACGAACACCTTCTTGAACATCTTCTGTTTGCAAT
>JANQSK010001135.1 GCA_028284105.1 Anaerolineae bacterium | reverse complement strand
CGTTGGCAGACGATTCCCGAACTTTCAAAAGTAGAATCAATTCCGATCATTCGCAAGGCGCGGGTCAATGGGAATAACCCTGAAGGGTTCAAAGCGTTGGAATGCCTAGCGCTGAAAAATTATGGTTTTTCAGTATTTGAGGTGATTGAGCAAGCCAAGAGACGGCTCTCTACAGAAACGGAAACCGGGCTTGCGATGCAGGTTGAAGACATTGACTTTGATCTCACCTATGCCAGACGCGAATTCCAAACGCACATATTAGATGAGCTTGCCAACACGCAACAAGGCATCAAATATGTGCTTGAAAAATCAGGTGTCAATGCAGAGGAGATTGATGTCGTTGTTACGACGGGTGGCTCCTCACTCATTCCCATTTTCCGCTCGATTTTGCAGCGTCGATTCACCAATGCGGAGTTGGTCCATTCAAATACATTTGGCAGTGTGGCAGCGGGATTAGCTATTCATAATTTTAATCAATCTGAAACGGCCGTTTCCTAACAAACCCATTCCCAAACTAACAATCCTCTTCGTCCAATCACAATCCATTTAATGTACTTTTTCCTCTCTAAACTTTTACCGCTTCTGTTTCTACCGCTTGGACTCACCACAACCTTAATCATTTTAAGCCTGATTTTCTACAAGAAGGCATATCTTTCCCGCCTATTTCTTGGCTTAGGATTCGTTGTCCTCTTGCTAAGCAGTAATACTCCCTTTGCACTTCGATTGGCAAAATCATTAGAGTGGCAGCACCTCCCAGAAAGCCCAATTGAACCCCATGAGGTTATGGTTGTACTTGGTGGCGGAACAACAGCGGGGTATTTTCCCCAACCCATTGCAGGGCTTAACGAAGCAGGTGATCGCTTACTCTATGCTGCTTATTTGTATCAACAAGGCATTGCTGACCAACTCCTCATCACAGGCGGAACTTTACCCGGAGATGATTCCTCGGAAGCCGCTGAGATGGCACAAATCTTAACTATTATGGGCGTTCCTGAGGCCGATTTGATTCTAGAGGATCAGGCGCTCAACACCTATGACAACGGCCGTTTCTCAAAAGCTATTCTTCAAGAACAAGGTATCGACGAAATTCTTCTCGTCACATCTGCCATGCATATGCCGCGCGCCAAAGCGGTGTTTGAAAAGCAGGGCTTTGACGTCACCCCAGCCCCCACCGATTTTTATGCACAACAGGCCGAATGGACAACAAGTCGAACAGAGAACCTGTTAGGTAAATCCTTTGATTTGCTTCCGAACAGCCGTGCCTTGGGTATTGGTACGAACGCAATTCGGGAGTATATGGGATTGGTGATTTATCGTTTACGGGGTTGGATCTAACGCAAATTGGGGCTGAACGGCCGTTTCCCAAGCATCCAAAATGTCTAAAAATTCTTCTAAGGTTTCAACCTGTAGCAGACTCGGTAAATATTCCTCAACATGTGGAGCTTTATCGACGTATCTTTTGAGATGTTTGCGGAATTGGGTGATGCCAAAAGGCGCCGGATAGTAGTTTGCCATTTCACGTACATGGATACGAACGGCCGTTAATTTCGCTTCAAATGAAATCGTGTCACGCGCCATTCTGGCAAAGATCCAAGGATTGCCAATGGCTGCTCGGCCAATCATCACGGCATCGCACCCGGTATGCGCTTTCATCCGGTCGATATCTTCGGGGGTTTGCACATCTCCATTACCAATCACCGGTACAGAAACGGTCGCTCGTAAATCGGCAATGGCATCCCAATCCGCTTGCCCACCATACTTCTGCTGCTTGGTACGGCCGTGCATCGAAATAAGCGAAGCCCCATTATCTTCCATAATTTTGGCGATCTCACGATAATTTTTGTACGACTCATCCCAGCCAAGGCGTATTTTCCCTGTCACAGGAACCGTCAAATGAGTAGAAAGCAGATTGAAGGTTTGTTCAACCAGATCAGGCTGAGGCATCATGCCAACACCTGCGCCCCTGCCACTCACTTTTTTAGTGGAGCAGCCCATGTTGATATCAATAATATCGGGGCCTAATGCTTCAATTCGCAATGCCGCCTCTAATATCATTTCAGCATTATTCCCAAAGATTTGAAAGACCATCGGTTTTTCATCAGGCTTTTTATCAAGGCGTTGCCCGAAGCGTGGATGGATTTTCCGACCAAGCAGTGATTCAACAGGGACAAATTCGGTATAGTGCATTGCTGAACCATAGGCTCTACACAAGGCGCGATAAGGAACGTCTGAATACCCTGCCATTGGAGCCAAGATGGCGTCACCGTAAACGGGGACATCCCGCACGTAAAAGTGAGGTTTGAGATCGTTTGGTTGTTGTGATGCTGTCTTTTCCATAACGGCCGTTTCTTTTTGACAGGAATCGTGTCAAATCATTGTTCAGCTATCAGTATTTTACAACTTTTACCCAAAGAGTGGCATTACAATTTAATGTGCCAATGGATAGATTGCTACTTTTTTTATATTATTTAGGAAATGGAAACCATTTCACCTGTTGCTCTTTGATTAAACCTATCGTCTCTTTGCAACGCTGTATTCAAAGTGTTTTGATTATTTAGGAGAAACATTATGCACAAAAGAAGCTCAATTAATGGCGGCATTATCATGATCATTGTTGGCGTCATTTTCCTACTCATTAACATGTTTCCGGGATTTGCAGCTCGATTAGATATTGGCAGACAATGGCCCTTAATCATTGTAACACTCGGTTTGTTTTTCTTGATTAGTGCAGTGGTTTCTGTCTCTGAAATGGCCATACCTGGAAGCATTGTCCTTGGTATTGGCAGCATCCTTTACTATCAAAATGTCACGGGGAATTGGGCTAGTTGGGCGTTTGTATGGACGCTTATTCCAGGCTTTGTCGGTATTGGCATGATTTTGTCTTCTATGTTGGAAAACGGCCGTTACGAACAACGCAAAGCGGGGCTCCGACTCGTAATGATGAGCGCCTTGCTA
>JANQSK010001129.1 GCA_028284105.1 Anaerolineae bacterium | reverse complement strand
CAAATAGGTGCTTTATTTCAAGTAACGTTTTGTTCTCCACTAACAAGGGTTTTCAATTTAGCAACTTCGGAACACTTAAAAGTAATAACGCACATTTTTTCAATCACATAACAAGAGAAAAAGGAGGCTTCATGTCGAAAATTGCTCAACCTCAAGCTGTTCATTTAGTGGGAAGTGTCCCCTTAGAAAACGGCCGTAACGTATTCGAGATGAGCAGTTCAATATTGGGCAATCATCTTCACCGCATACCCGATGGCGAAACAAATGAACGCACCAATTGGATTGCATGGCAGTTTCAACTGCTCGATAACACACCCCAGCTTGACCGCGTTGACCAGTCAGACAGTGATTATGGCAATGCCTCTCCTCAAGTTAGGCTGAGAAAGGGTGTGCATCCACAAGATATCGAATTGGGGCCTCTAGGGTACAGTGCAGCGGCAAAAGCCTCCTATGCGACGTTTTCAAAGTTAAAAAGTGAAGGGAAGATTCCTGCCCACTGTCGATTCCAAGTTTCTTTACCGACCCCATTAGCCCCGATCAATTTCTATGTCGTCATGGCGGATCGAGCTGCCATTGAGCCTGTTTATGAAACCAAATTGCTTGCTGAATTGGGTGAGATTTTAGCAGCAATTCCAGCCAGCGAGTTAGCGATTCAGTGGGATACGGCCGTTGAGTTTGGCATTCTAGAAGGCGTCTTTCCAAGCCATTTACAGAATGCACAATCTGACATTATGGCGCGTTTAGTCCGTTTAGGGGATGCTGTACCGGCTGAGGTAGAGCTTGGTTATCATCTTTGCTATGGGGATTCTGGTCACAAACATTTTGTCGAACCTAAAGATGCGACCCACCTCGTCAATGTGGCAAATGGAATTGCTAATGGGATCAATCGACCGCTCAACTGGATACATCTCCCAATTCCCAAAGAGCGGGATGACGAGGCTTTCTTTTCCCCTCTCAAATCACTCCATTTACATGCAGAGACAGAACTGTATTTAGGCTTAATTCATATGACAGATGGTGTTGATGGTGCAGAAAGACGCATCAAGGCCGCTCAGTCCGCTGTTAAGCAGTTTGGGGTCGCAACAGAATGCGGATTTGGTCGACGACCCGCTGACACGATTCCTGATTTGATGACGCTGCATACGGCCGTTTCCCAACCCATCAATTAATTAGAGGTTACCCATGACCATAAACCCCATGAATCCCACCCTATATCATGAGATTTGGGATGAACAAACATTGTTTAACAATCGTCTTACTCTCTATCTCACGCGCCAGAAGCATGTCCAGCAGCTAATGGAAGCATATGATATGCCCGTTATTTTGATTTGCGATCCCAATAACATCTTCTATATGACTGGTGCCCGCAACATGCAGCTCTTTGGTTTACGCAGCCCATCTCGATATCTTCTAGCATTCCAAAAAGGGCCAACCATTTTATTCGAATATATCGGCTGTGAGCATTTAGCTGAAGGGCTACCCACAATCGATACTATCTTACCAGCCATAGGTCTAAACAAACTCAGTTCTGGAGATGATGCGGTTGGGGCCAGCAAACGCATGGCCAAAGAGGTAGGTGACCTTATCCGTGCCCATGATCCAACAATCGATAAGATTGGCATTGACCGCTTCCCATTCCAAACGATCGATGCCCTACGTGCTGAAGGATTTACGCTTTGTGATGCAGATGATGCATTGATTCCAACTCGCTCAATTAAACTACCTATCGAGCTCCCCTATATGCGTGAGGCGATGCGTCGGGTCGAGTTTGCCGTCCACAGCATGGAGCAATCGATTCAGCCGGGAATGAGTGAATCAGAGGCGTGGGCAGAATTTCATTACGATTTTATGGCCAAAGAAGGCCAATATATTTCGACTCGCCTTTTTCAAAGCGGTCCCAACACATTCCCTTACTTCCAAGAAGCCGATACACGCAAATTAGAGGTTGGCGACCTGCTCTGCTTAGATAGTGATGCGCTTGGTTATGAAGGGTATGCTGTTGATTTTTCGAGAACCTTTATCTGCGGGGAGGCCAAAGCGACCGATGAACAGCGCTATTTGTATGATTTAGCAAGGGAGCAACTTGAAACGAATGCAGCATTGTTACGGCCAGGGATGAGCTATCATGAGCTAGCCGAAAAAGCGTGGACTGTGCCAGAAGAGCATCAGGAAAGTCGCTACTACTGTGTTGGGCACGGGCTTGGCATGGCGGGTGAGTGGCCCAATATCCCCCACTTTAAAAAGGGAGAACCCTACACGCTAAATGGTGTAATTGAGCCAGGTATGGTTATCTGTTTAGAAAGCTATATTGGGTCAAGCGTTTACAATCAAGGGGTTAAGCTAGAGAATCAATTTTTGATTTTGGAGGATAGCGTGGAGTGTATGTCGGGCTATCATTTTGATGACCGTCTCTCAAAATAAAGAGGGGACCCTGAGCCTGTCGAAATAAAGGGCGGACCCTGAGCCTGTCGAAATAAAGGGCGGACCCTGAGCCTGTCGAAGGGTTTTCTCTTCAATAAGTGGCTTCAACAGGCTCAGACGACGCTTTTATAATTCGGCGTTGTTATTTTTCTTGATAGGTTGAATCACCAAAGCCAGCGCCTGCTTGCCGGTAATCGTCACGAGCTGGGGCAAAGAAGTCCAGCAGAACCAATCCATCATCCCCTGATATCACCGTATGCATTGTATTGCCAAGCGTTACCCAGAAATCCCCTTGTTTGCATTCAATTTCTTCATCACCATGAATACGCGTACAGCTTCCTTCAAGAACAATGTGCCACTGCTCATGAGGATGTTTGTGAATTTTCCCAGGCATGTTTGGCCCAAAACGAGCAATCATAAAGGTTGATTGATCCCCATGAAATACTTGACCTTTAATCCCATTGTTTAAAGCGCGGGGAATCCCAGCTTCAAGGTCATACAAATTAAAAACACCATTTTCAGACATCTATTTCTCCTTCTCAAATTATGAATTGAGCGTATTATTGATCACAATAAGAGATGTTCCAAACTCACTATTGAGCAACTGCATTTTGTTCATCAAACAATAGGAGATGTTCCAAACTCACTATTGAGCAACTGCATTTTGTTCATCAAACAATTGGAGGAAATGATGAAAATCACGCAAATCTCAGTTTATAACGCGACAATTGGTTTTAAAGCATCCACAAAAATGGCCACCGAACGATGGAAAACTGATTCTTTTGTAGACACAGTTGTAGCGATAGAAACCGATGCAGGTGTGACAGGCTGGGGTGAGAGCTGTCCTCTTGGGCCAACCTACTTACCCGCATTGGCGGGTGGTTTAGCGGCAGCGATTGAACTTTTGGCGCCCAAGCTGCTTGGTCAGGAT
>JANQSK010001079.1 GCA_028284105.1 Anaerolineae bacterium | reverse complement strand
ACTCAATGGTGGGCTGTACTGGGATGGTGCCACCGTTGCGAACACCCCGCTAAGCCCGGCCATTGATGCAGGCGCCGAAGAGATCGTGGTGGTTTTAATGACGCCTTGGGATGATGATGAAGACAATTTATCACTTGACCCGCCTAAAACGCATCTTTCTTCTGCAAGCACCATGTTGGAATGGGCATTGCTCGCTTCGTTCCAGTCTGATTTGAAGATGTTTAGGCATGTAAACGAGCTTGTCCGCTTGCAAATTGAAAATGCACGCCTTAAAGCAGCCAATGCGCTCTTGATGAGCCAAGTTCGTGGGGAAGAACCTGATTTTGTAGATGAAGACGGTGACGGTATCCCTGACATAATTCAAGACAAATACCATACCTTACCCGAACCGATCATTATTGCACCAAGACGCTCAATCTCGGTGGACCAAATTTTGCGCTACAACCGGGAAGGACATGAGCGCCTTTTTGAAATGGGATACGAAGATGCGCGACGGGCGTGGAAAGCAGCCGGGCGTGTTGTTGAAGGAGAAGCGGCCGTTTAAGTTAACCACAGCAAAGAATATCCGAAGCCTATCAAGCGACGAGTTATAACATTTCGCTTGATAGGCTTTTTTTATTTCAATATTCCACAGGTACAATTACGCTACGTATGAGTGGCTGGCAAACAAATCAACTAATTGAGCTTATCCAAAGGCGATATCCCGATTGGGCGCATTTTGAGCATCCCCAATATTTAGCGGATGAGATCACCCCAAAGAAGAAGCTTGTTGAAAGAGCAAGCCAATTTCTAGCCCTTGAGCCATTAGACCAGTTGATCAATGACGGACAGTTTGATGAGATTTTCACCTCCCTGAATCAATTAACTCGAAAAACAAATTTACTTTGGCGTCGGGTACCCACTTCTGGTGATACGGCCGTTCTTGAAGCAGCCAATCTAGACCAAGCTCAGCTCGCTATTCAAATCCGCAACCTTTTACATGGGGATCGCTCATCAGCAGAGCGTTTACAAACCTTTTCTGCCTACTTGAATGAATCAGAGCTTCCCAATAAATGGCCCTTCCCCACCTTTTTACTGTTTGTGACGTTCCCTGAAATAGAGTTTTTTATTAAATCACGATCAGCCCGCTGGTTTCTGCAATTTATGGGTGTGAACGAGCTATTTCCAACAACGCCGACTGGGAAAATGTATGACAGACTTCAACAATTGGCCTCTGAACTCCTCCAGCAGCTTCAGCCATTTGGAGCCATCGATATGCTTGATGTTCAAAGTACTATTTGGATAGGCATGCGTGAAAGTAAAAATCAGGTAGGTTCTTTGGATCAAAAAAGTCAGGTCTTTTTAGATATTCCCCCTACACCACCTATGTCTACACTTTCGACTGAACCCGCCATTCTTCATGAAAAAAGTTCTGAAACTTATGCTGCTGATTCCGCAACCTATAGTATCGATGAGATGATTCAAGAAACCGGACTACCCAATGACCAGATATCTCGATGGGTGAAGGTGCTAGACCGTAAAAAGCAGGCCATGTTTTATGGTCCGCCAGGGACTGGAAAGACCTTCTATGCTGAGAAGTTGGGCAAGCTATTAGCACAGTCTCCCCAATCTGAGCGAGGTTTCAGTGAAACAATCCAGTTTCATCCAGCTTATAGCTACGAGGACTTTTTGGAAGGTTTACGGCCGTTGACGCAGAATGATCAGGTCGTCTTTCAAAAAGTGCCAGGACAATTTCTAAACTTTTGCAAAAAAGCCGCAGACCATTCAGGTATTTGCACGCTAGTTATTGATGAGATCAATCGCGCCAATTTGCCAACTGTTTTTGGTGAATTGATGTACCTTTTGGAATATAGAGAGCAATCCATTCCGTTAGCCTCAGGCACACAGTTTCAAATCCCAGAGAATGTTCGCATCATTGCAACGATGAACAGCGCTGATCGATCCTTGGCGTTAGTTGATTTCGCACTCCGTCGACGCTTTGCGTTTCTCCACCTTGCGCCTCAGTATGAGTTACTTGAACAGTTCCACACTGCATCAAAGGTCAATATTCAAGCACTTATCCAAATCCTGCATGCCATCAACGATTTGATTGATGATCCAAACTACGCCATTGGACAATCCTACTTTTTTGTCCAAGACCTCCATCTTCATTTGCAAGATATTTGGGAGTTAGAAATTTTGCCCTATCTTCG
>JANQSK010001075.1 GCA_028284105.1 Anaerolineae bacterium | reverse complement strand
TCACAACATATTCATAACCCGCACCCTTCAAACCCACCTCTACAAACATATCTGCGGTTTCACGAATCAGGTCTTCGTGGATCTTGCCACCAAACGTATTCCAACTATTCCATCCCATTGGGGGTGTTTGTGCTAACATCGAATCTCCTTATTTGGGTAGAGGGCTTTTGAATGATGCATCCTAAAAGTCACATCGCAAAATAATTAGCAATTGCGATGTAAAGGGCATCTTTTCCTTCTAGTTTATCATCAAAAAATCATTGCAAATATTGATCAATTCATGTTACAAATTGTGAAAAATGACCGGAAAAATTTAACCCAAGTTGGGGTAGACTCAGTTTGGGGGAAACTCGAAATCATGAGCTTGAAGTGCAGGACGGCTCAGCATAGAAAACTACGGGACCTTTGAGAAAATAGCTAGATTAAGAATAAACTAAATGATCAAGCTGAAAACTAACTGTAAAAATGATTAAAGATATTGCACAAATTGAAAAAGAATTATTGGATCGTGATGGGAGTTTTAGGGATATCAATTTCGAAAATATCGCTTTTGAATCAGCAATTGCTTTGATAGATTGCCTGGTTAAAATTTACATGCCAAGAAGTGCTACAAATTCAAAAGGTGATGATATTTTGAATTTGATTGTTAACGGAAACATTGAAAGTCAATTTGAAATTCAACCTAATTACATTCATGCCACTTTTGGGAATGACAACGTTTTGATTCGCTACATGCAAATCTTTCTTGATTGGGATCAAACTCAAAAAGTAAGTGCTGAGCTCACTTTTTCCCCGGAAGATATTGACGAAAATTTCAGCTTTTCATTATTTGAAGAATTTATAGCGCCATTTATTGCGGCAAGTGGCACAACTCATTATTACGTTCGCTATGAAAATGCCGGTTGGGAATTTGGTGACCTATCGAAGCATGCAGGCGTTATTTATCATGGCAAAATTGACTTTAGATAGAGGTGGACCCTTTCTGAAATCGGTTTTACCTATCATCACATTCATAAGGGCAAAACGGCCGTTAATTACTTCCAAACGGTAATATAGTGGAGTGCACGCAAATAATGTGACCTTATTTGCTTATCTTTGTACCGACTGCCGCATGAAACGATGTTGTGATTAAAAAGCTATGATCATCTCTTGCTTTGTAAGCAGCATCAAACCACTCATCCCGCTGCTCATCATCTAAAATTGTAGCTAAACTATGAATGAACGTGTTCGTCGCGACATCATCGTCATCTGAGACAGGGGCTATCAGGGGCATTTTCACCACATTATCTAACGCTTTGTTGAAATGGGCGAATAGGCTTACTGTTGAATACCCATTCTCCGATGCTTGTCCCTGCATTCCTTCAATCTTAGCTTTGATGTTCTCATTTATAGGAAACCAGACGCTAAGCATATTTGTGTCTGTTGCGCGTACCAGCACAGCCACTTTGCCACCTACTTTTGTCACACGAATCATCTCTGCAAACACTTTATCTGCATCAACCTCTTCTAAAACTGTAATCGACATGGCGATATCAAACGTATTATCTTCAAATGGCAAGTTTTGGGCATCTGCCTGTCGAAACGAAAGTTGTTGTTCGAGGCCTTCCATTTCCGATAGCATTTCCGCACTATCAAGAAAATACTTGTTGACATCAACGGCCGTAATATGACCGTTTGGTAGCATATTTTGTACAATCCAGCGATCAAAAACACCAGTTCCACAGCCAACATCTAACACGGTTTGCCCATCTTCGAGTTCTGCTTCTGTGAGGAGTTGTTGGACCATTCTTCTGTAGGCTTTCGTTTTACCCCGGCCTTCAAGCATTGAGATGAATCCGAGGTGTGGTCCACCAAGAACTACCGTAAAGAACTCTTCACTGAGCCTGTCAATAATCGGTTTCCATTGTGAAGGTGCGATGGCTAGTGGAAAGAGGAGCAATGCCGGTCCATGCCCCTTCGTCTGATAGGCTATTTCAGCAACGACCCCTGATTCTTCAGCACGTCCAGCAATGGATGTTGTAGGAGCAATACCTGATTTTGAGCCGATTAATGCATCACAAATTTCTTGCTCATATTCCACAGTAAGCTCATCCCAGCGCAAATAACTCTCTAAAACGATTCGGTTTGCTTTATCGACAGGTGTTAATAGATTTTGTATCGTATCTGCAACCGGCGACTGTGCAGATAAAATGATATTAGCCTTTTCACCTTTTGACTTGAGAAACTCAATCTTTTCGTTTGTTAGTGGTGGGCCGTAAACAACAGTGGTTATGGATTTTACTGCATATGGATCACTGATCACCAAGCCTTGCCAATAGCCAGCTGAATCTGCTGCCAGATGATACGAATCAATTTGTAGATGGGCCAGAACTTTCTGCAGGCGTTCTGTAATATCCATGCGTGATAATCCTCATTATTTATAAAATTCTGCACCCAAACTGATAGCGGGTTTAAACGCCGCGAAAGTGAGCGTTAAATGGAGATTGACCCTTTTCTAAAGTCCGTTTTACCAATCATCACATTGACGAGGGCAGGACGGCCGTTTCTAGCAGCCTCTTTTGCATTTTGAAGGGCAGGCAACAACTCTTCAGGCTTTTGGACACAGAAGCCAACGCCCCCATACCCTTCCGCCACAAGATGATAGTTGGTGCGCACCAAATCAGTACCAAGTGAGCTCCCTAAAAAGTCAACCTGATCGCGGGCAATTTGCGCCCAAGAGGCATCATTCCCGATAACGGCAATGACAGGCAAGCCGTGGCGCGCCATCGTATCAAATTCGGCCAGCGTGTACCCTGCTGAGCCATCCCCATACAGCAACCAAATTTCAGAGTCTGGTCGGCATGCTTTCGAGGCGACTGCAAAGCCGCCACCAGCTCCCAATGTGCCAAATGCACCGGGATCTAACCAAGTTAAAGGACCACGAGGCCGAACAATATAACTGGCTGTGGCAACAAAGTCGCCCCCATCCCCTATGAGCACGCTTTGCTCATCAACAACCTCTTCAAGCTGCTTGGCAACCCAAACGGGATTCACATATTCGGTTGGTTCATCTGCACGTCCTTGAATTTCCATATCACGTTCGGCATTTCGAGCTTGCAGGGTAGTGGTCCACTCAATCCACTGTTCCTGAGTGCCAGCTTCCCAATTTTCTGCCAGCATGCGTAAAAATTTTCCTGCATCAGCAAGGACACCGATATCGGGCTTTTTGTTAAGGGTGAGATCGGCTTTGCTTCGATTAATGCCGATATGGGTGGCTTTACGAGGAATAGAACGGCCGTATCCCAAGCGGAAATCAGCGGGAACACCTGCCATAATGATCACATCTGCTTCACGCAGCGCTTTGCTTCGTTTGTGCCGAATATGCAGTTCATTGCGGCCCAATAAGCCACGAGCCATCCCAGATAAAAAGGTAGGGATACCCAACTTAAAGACAGCATCTTGGAGGGCTTGCACTTGGTTCGCCTCAAGGGTCGCTTGGCTTCCCACAATCAAAACGGGCCTTTGGGCAGATTTGAGCTTACCCAACACTTTTTGCAGTTCATCCGGTTTTGGAATAGGTGAAATATAGGTTTTATGATCGCTGGCTCGAACGCTCCATGCATCTTTAAATTGACGCCGTAAATGGTTGCTCAAATAAAGCCCCAACACCTTACCACCAATGCCACCCCCTGTGCCATCGAGCATCATCTCTTCGACAATCGAGCGTGGATAGAGTAAATCAAGGGGAAGCTCAAGGAAAACAGGGCCTGGCACACCCTCTTGTGCCATTTCAAGTGCTTTTTCAAGCAGGGGGACTATCTCTTTTACTTTTTTCGCAGAGCCTGACCACTTACAAATCGGCTTCACCAGCGCAAGCTGATCGATGTCCTGAAGAGCACCGCGCCCTTTTAAAATCGTGGCGGCAGCTCCGCCCAAAATCACCACAGGAGATTGCGCCATCTGCGCATTTTTGATGGCCGTAATGGTGTTGGTCAAGCCAGGTCCAGCGGTCACAGCAGCCACCCCTGGAATACCTGTCAAACGAGCGGTGGCATCAGCGGCAAATACGGCCGTTGCTTCATGACGCACATCAATAATTTTGACGCCTTCTTTTTCAGCACCAATTAAAATCGGCGAAATATGGCCACCACACAAGGTGTATAAAAATTGCACACCTTGCTTTGCGAGCACTTCACCAACAAGCTTGCCACCATTCATTTCGTCTGGACTCATTTTTCCTCTCTAGATTGGGAGCAAGGAACTGGAGTTTGAGCGCGGAA
>JANQSK010001054.1 GCA_028284105.1 Anaerolineae bacterium | reverse complement strand
CTTCATAACTCCCAAGAAGCTCAACAACAGCCTGTGTTTGACCAAAATCAAGCCGAGCAGGACGGACTAAAAGCGTCAAATTTGATTTGTAAATCGGGGTTTGTATCCGGCTAAAGCCAAACGTAGCACCAGCAGTGACGATGGCCATTAATATGATGAGCCATCCCTTTTGCCTTAAGATGCGTAAATAATCTGATAACTCCATTATTTCTCCAGTTCATAAGCAATCAGCTTTTGCTTTTTGCTCTAATTTTTTGGTATTTCTCCCAGTATTTCAAAGCCAATGGTTAGCAATTCTTCTCGTTCTCGAATAGTGGGGTCCAAATACTCAACCACAAATGCCAACCCGAACCCTGCCAGCAGAGCAGCTATTATTCGAAGGGGTAAATCAAGTTGACTCCGGATTCCAGCCGAGATGGGATTGATGATGGGTTCATCGAGCGGTTGAATCAACACGGCCGTATCTTCATCAATTTGGGGTAGCGCATCAGCGTTTTGGTCTTGAAGCACTTCCGTAACTGCATCAATCATTGCTGCCAATACTTCAGGATCATGATATGTAATAGAAATGACAAGCTTGCTGCGAACATTGTCAGCAACAACACCAACAGCCGCTGCTGGTACCTCGATGCCTTGTTCCGCTAGTTTTTCAGAAACGGCCGTTTTGAATAAATTGCCAGTCGTCCAATCAGCTAACCCATTGACAATATATTCAGATGCAAGCCAGTTGTAATAACGAGCCTCATCTTGGGTGGTCGCGGCCTCAGACGGAGGCTGACTCACCAAATATTGAATACCTACATTGTAGGTTGTTGTGGGTGGCTGATAGGTCGCAATGCCGTAAACAAGCACCACCACGGTTGGAATGAGTATCAAGAGCCAGCGGCGCTTGAGCACTTTCCAATAATTTCTTAATTCCATATTTTAATTTTGGAAGGGCGAGATGCCTTCCCTCTTCCGTTGATGTGCTTCCCATTTTTCATCGATAAACTGACTCATTTTTTGCTTAAATACGGCCGTATCGAATTTGGAAGCGTGCTGTTGAATCTCTGCCGGATTGACTGTTTGGGTATCGAATGATTCAACAGCTTGGATAATATCACCGACCGTTTGTTGAGAAAAGAGCACCCCTGTTGTTCCAGGGAGAATCGTTTCTAATGCGCCTCCACCTGCATAGGCAATGACAGGACGACCGGCAGCCATTGCTTGAATGGGCGCAATGCCAAAATCTTCTTCACCCGGAAACATAAATGCTTTACACCGGGCGATTAAATCGGGCAAATCATCATCAGGCACATATCCTAGGAATTTGACGGTTGGACCTGCCATTGCTTCAAGTCGCTCTTTATCTCGACCACTGCCTGCAATGAGTAACGGCCGTTTCATTTTGTTAAAAGCTTCAATCAATAGGTCGATGCGCCGATAGGGAACCAATCGCCCAACAATTAAATAGTAATCATCAATCCGATTGGACACCTCAAAGCGAGTGGTGTCTACCGGCGGGTGGATGATAGTGGACTCACGTTGATAAACCTTGGCGATTCTCTGACGCACTTCCTGCGAAATAGCGATGAAATGGTCCACTCTATCTGCCGCTAAGCGATCCCAAACGCGTAAAAATGTGAGAAAAGGTTGGAGACCGAGACGCGTCATTTTGCCTAATCGCTCTTGTTCTGCATATTGATGGTACCGCCACACATAACGCGTTGGGGTTAAACAGTAGCAGATGTGGAGCGTCTCTGGTCCGGTGATGATGCCATGGCAAAATCCACTTTTGTTACTGATGACCAGATCTGTTTTTGAGAAATCAAACTGTTCAAATGCAAAAGGATAAAGCGGGAAATAGAGCTGCTGTTTTCGGTGAGAAAATGGCAGCTTATTAATGAAATTGGTGCGAATATCCCAATTTTGCCAGCTTGCTGGCATTTTATCGGGTGCATAAAGCGATGTATAAACAGGTGAGTCCGGATAGATCTCAACAAGTGCTTCAAGCACATCTTCAGCACCGCCAATTTGATTCATCCAGTCGTGAAGGAGCGCAATAGTTGTCATGACTTACCTTCAACCGCATCCCAATCAACAGGAGATGGTTTACCATTTGGATAAATGACTTTTGGACTGGATGATTCGAGGATAGCAATCAAATGGACTGGCTCTTTTCCTAGATTTTGGGCATGGTGAAGTGCTTTTGGTGGTATGAAGACCGTGCTGTTTGGCTTGAGAATGTGCTCTTTGTTTTCAATAGAAAAGTGGAGTTGACCTGACAAAATAATAAGTGCTTCTTCAATGTCGTGATAATGTGCTGAAATGTAACCATCTGATGGAATAGTTTGTTCCCAAACCGTAAATGCTTCTGCGCCGACTGAAGCGTTGACAATATCTCGGCTAATCACTTTGCTGAAATATCCTCGTTTGGACGCTAGTTCTTGATGGTGGATGATGGGCATGAAATTTATTGAGAAGAACAGGTTTATAGACCCAAACGATCCATACGGGCTGCTAGATCAGCTTCAACCTCAAGACTTGTCATTGCTTCATCCATTTGGTTGTCTAAACTTTCAGCTTGGAGTTCCCACGCCGCGTCCGCATGATCAAGGCGTGAGCGGATATTTTCAGCGGCCTGTGCCACTTCCATATCCCCTTGGCCCATCAATGAATCGAGAGATTTCATCGCTTTTGTGGACACTTCTTTAGATTTCGCAAGCTGAAGCAAAAAATTGAGCTCTTCGCGCTCTTGCTTGGCGATGGCAAGACGACCTTCAAGTTTCACTTTGACGTCATCCATTTGCTCTAAAGCAGTGACTTGGCGGATAAGGGAAGCGTCATAGGTTCGAATGAGATCCATTGTCGATTTAAACTGTTTCTGAGTGACCATGGCCTCGGTTCGCTTTCCTTTTTTGAGAAATTCATCAACCATTAAATCGAACTTTGCTGCCTTGGTCGCAAGTGCTTCGCGGCGTCGTTTAGAGGATTTAACTTGAGCATACATCGGCGCAATGGTGCTTTTGAATGTATCGAGTTCTTTTTCAGCATCTCTAATAAATTGATCATAGATGGAAAGATCGCTTTTTTGGAGTGCTTTATCTGCTGCATCATGCAACTTGGCACGAAATAATGTTCGGAGTTTACGGAATAATGAAGCCATATATGGCATTATAGTAGAGTTGGGATGGATTTGAAAATATAAGCAAGTGTATAAATTAATGAAAGACGAGTCGAGTATAACTAGAAATCAAGAGGCAAAAGTTGAATCCAATATTTTAATGATTCGTGCGGCATTACTGGCCATTGAGGCAGATAATGCGCAAATGACATCCCGTGGCAACGATCCTCCAATTTGCTACCTTTTTATTGATTTTTTTAATTTTTGTGATGCTTTAGTTGTCATTAATAAATGCGTACCTAATTTTGTGAGATTATCTGAATGGGAGAATGAAAGAGATGAATTATTAACATTGATTCATTCGCTTATAAGCACTAAATTTCCTAATAAGGAACATTTGATGCTTATCGAACTCAATTTAAAAAAGCGAATTCAAGAATTTGGTAACTATGTCACTGCCTTACCTAAAAATGTTTCACCTAGTGGAGATGGTTTTTGGAATATTTTATCAATGCGTCAGAGCATAGAGGCTTTATTGGATTGCTTACATCGTGAAATCGAAATTGACCCTTTGGTTAAAATGCTGAAGACGTACGATGAGATGCTTAAAGTAAGAGCAAATTTAGAGTGGTGGGGAACTCGAAAATCGAGTTGTGAATACCAGTTGTTAGAAATGCATCCTCTTTCCCGGTGGTGGTTTTATTCTGAAAGCTACTATTGGGAAAAAGGTGATTAATTTTTTCCTATTCAATATAAAAGCCCAATAATTAAAATTGGGCTTTTATAGTAATTAGATTATTTTCTTAATTTGATAATTCAGGCTTTGACAGACTCAGCCTTTGCTGTTATTGATAAAAGGTGATCGAATTTAGCTATTAGTTTTGAGTTTTTAATTCAACTCGCTGGATTTGTCCGCGAATGTCACCAAAATAAGTTTGTCCAGCGGTATGTAAGTTGAAGTAAAGTTCTCCTTGTTCTGCGATATATTGCATACCGCCAATTGTTTTGACTTTATCGGTTGGCAGAGTGGCTACAATTGGGCAGCCTGCTGTGAATGCACCCACAAGCCCTTCGCCATGGTCCATGACGGCAGCAATATCCTCATTCAAAATTTCCATGGTTATGACACCATCTTCAAAATAATCTGATACGTTTCCTTTAAGACCAAAATCAACAATTATGGGACCAAGCTGACCTGGTCGACCACAGTGTATGTGGAACATCACAATGTCATCTGGGTTGACATTTTCAACCGCGACGTGAACGTATGCTTTGCTTAAATCATTGGTAAATGCGAGTACGCCATGCCCATGAGATGTGCGAAGCTCTCGTGGAACTGATGGGGCGGTGGATTTGAATATGTCAGGCACAATATCCGGTGTATCCTCCTCTTCGCCTCCTTCTTGCTCCGGGCTCAAAAATGCTTCGTAAACGGCACCAATTTCAGTCCCTTTTGATGGATTTAATTCGATTGGGCTGACCATATCTGATTCTGGTGTATGCGTATCGGCGGTTGCTGTTGTGTGTCCGGCGTGGGCAGAATGATCGTCAACGGCCGTATTCTCTTCAGCCTGAACTTGTGTACAACCAATGAGTATCAGAACCAATAAGCTACTCAATAATATTTTCAATCCTTTATCCATCTTGAATTACCTTTTTGTCTCGCGTAAGATTTTTTACTTGTGTAAATTAACATTCGCTGATATTCTGATGGATGCAACATTTTTCGTCAATTATCAAAAAGGCCGAAACGTAAAATAATTAACATAGAGTGCAAAATGACAAATAAAAAGAGAGAAGATCGACGAATTCGTCGTACACGAAGGCTTTTGCAAAATGCCCTTATCGAGCTATTAAGGCAAAAACCACTTGCCAAAATTCAAATTAAACAGATTGTTGAAGTGGCAGATGTTTCTCGACCGACGTTTTATCAGCATTTTGATACGAAAGAAGAGCTGCTATTTAGCCATATGGAAGATGTGTTTGAGAAAATTTATGAGACGGTTTTTTCAGCAGTTGGGGAGAATAAAACAGTCGATATGCTTGGTTTATTAACAGCAACTTATCAACAATGGCATGCCCATCGAGAAGCATTGCAGTGGGTAATACAGGTTGAAAATAAAGATCTATTGATTTCTGCAAT
>JANQSK010001049.1 GCA_028284105.1 Anaerolineae bacterium | reverse complement strand
ACCCATCAGTGATTCGTTGAAGCGTGGAAATTCGGCCGTGCGATCATCGAGTTGTTCTTCAATCATTTGCCCCGTTTTCATGTTAAAGCGCCAGCGATGCAGATTGGCCACATTCATATTGTCGTTGTTGCTCACTTCAATAGTCATAGAATGACCACCATTTTTGGTTGAGTGTCCGGGTGGGGCGATGACGTCTGTTTGTTCCATGCGGCAAGCAACAAGCACAACTTCATCCCCTTGTTCATAAGCGTTGACGGTGTGATAGATAAAACAGGGAGGCCCTTCAAACCAGCGAATATCGCTGTTTCCGCCATGTCGCGGCACGATGCCAAAACGAGACGGCCGTTCCTTGTTGAACAGAAACATATCTTTGCCGCGAATCAAGTTCATAAAGTTCATTTCGAGCGGCAAATCCATAAAGATGGTGTAATTTTCAGTGATGGCAAAATCATGCATCATAACCGATTTTGGAATATAGATTGGCTCTGTGCGCAGAATTTCCCCTTCAGCAGATGCCACACTGTAATGTAGCTTGTCTTTGGTGCCAATGCTGTATCCAAAAAACATCATCTCCCCTGTGACCGCATCAACTTTGGGATGGGCCGTAAAGGCATGAGTAAGCTGTCCGTTGAAGTTGTAGGGACCAACCGTTTCAAGACCTGGTACTGAAATCTCGTGTGGGTCTCCCATCTCCCACAGTGCCAATAAACGGCCGTCGTGCCATGTTAAAGCGATATTGGCTGGATTTTTCATCCTCACCCCCCGAGGTGGAAAAATCATTTTGCGAAGTGAAGGCTTATCAGACAAGCTGTTCCAAAGCGTTTCACCTGCTTCGTTCTCAAATTCAAAGCATCGGGTTCGAATGTATCTGTTTCGATAAGACGCTTTGCCATCCAGAATGCGTACACCGTGCAGCATGCCATCCCCATCAAACCAGTGGTATTTATCAATAGGTTCAAACTGTGGATTGGGACCATTACGAACAAACATGCCGTTCAATTCAAGTGGAAGTTCTCCAATAACTGTTAAATTATCAGCCGTGATTTCTTCTCGTACTGGCGCAAAATTACCTTCAAGATAAGGGCTAACTGTTGTCATGGGTTTGTATTCCTTTTATGAGGAGGGAGAGTAATGTTGTGATTTGTTCTTCTTGTTCTTTTGTCAAAGAGGCCGGTATCTCTGTGAGCCAAGATTGGCTGTTCACAAACTGCTGTTGAACAAATGCCTGCCCTTTTTTAAGCACTTCAACACGCCTGACACGGCGATCATTAGGATCAGCTACGCGCGATACGAGGTCTAATTTTTCCAAGCGATCAACCATTTGTGTGGCTGCTGCTGGAGAGACCATCATATGATCGCAAAGCTCGGAGATCTTGATCGGCCCGCGGAAAGAGAGATAGGTCAACGCATACGCCTGCAAAATTGAAAGCTCTGTCTGTTTGAGGTGATTAAAAAAGTCGGTAAGTGATTTGAAAAAATAGAGCTTGGCCCAAGTTTCCGCAACCGACAAAAATTCATCTTGTGATGTCATATTCGAATTTTATAGTGCCTCGGAAATAGTTTATATAGCTAAATAGTTAATATATATGAAGTGTATTGATTTCAATTGACCTGTCAACCATCAAATTTACATGTTCAGCAAAAAGTGGGGATGGGAATGATTGTATTCATGGTTGTTGCGTCGGACGGAGGAGTCAAAAATGCTACAATGAACAATACTGACATGAGGAAATTAAAGTTATGAGTGATTTGATATTGGAGAGAGCTGAAAAATTCATTTGGCACAATGCACGGCTTCTTGAAAGGATGAGATTTGCATTTCATTTTCAAGCAGGGTTGCCCAATAAAGTGGTTGATGCTGTGAAAGCTTTTCAGAATGAAGACGGTGGTTTTGGAAACGCCCTTGAACCCGATATTCGTTGCCCAGATAGTCAACCCGTTCCTACACAACACGCCCTAGAATTTATTGATGAAGTCGGTTTTGATGAAGAAA
>JANQSK010000967.1 GCA_028284105.1 Anaerolineae bacterium | reverse complement strand
TTTGCATCACGCCACATCAATGTCGTGAGCATGGAGCTTATTCCTCGTACCACATTGGCTCAAAAAATGGATATCTTGAGCTCTCAAGCAAACTTGGCTGGCTACTATGCCGTTATCAAAGCATCTGAAAAGTTAGATAAGATCATTCCCATGATGATGACCCCTGCGGGTACTTTGCCACCGGCATCAGTTTTTGTGATTGGTGTTGGCGTGGCTGGTTTGCAGGCTATCGCAACGGCGAAACGCTTGGGTGCACGTATTCAAGCATTTGATACCCGTCCTGTTGTTGAGGAACAGGTTAAATCTTTAGGTGCTAAGTTTGTCAAAATTGACCTTGGTGAAACCGGCCAAACGGATCAAGGTTACGCCAAAGAATTAACGGCCGAACAGCTTGAAATGCAGCGTCAGGGTATGGCCAAAGTTTGTGCTAAATCAGATGTTGTGATTACAACGGCGAAATTATTCGGCCGTAAAGCCCCCATCATTGTGACCCAAGACATGATCGACCAAATGAAGCCCGGTAGCATCATTGTTGATCTTGCAGCAGAAACGGGGGGCAATGTTGTGGGCACAAAACTTGATGAAGAAGTTGTGACAGATAACGGCGTCACCATTATTGGTATCGGTAAGCTGGAAAACTATATTCCAACGCACGCCAGTCAAATGTTGGCAGCTAACTTCTACAACTTCATTGAACATTTCTGGGATAGCGAGAACAATCGACTCCATCTCGATCAATCTGATGAAATTATTCAGGGCAGTCTTTTGACCTTTCAAGGTGAGATTGTCCATGAGCGATTTAAGTAAGCGGAACAGAGGCAGACAAACGGAAGAGATGCTTTCGGCTGTCTTTCCGTTTGAGAATTTCAAACTATGAACATCATTCTTTTACTTTTTATTTTTACATTAGCTGCCCTTTTAGGGCTTGAGCTAATTTCTAAGATTCCTTCGCAATTGCATACGCCCTTAATGTCAGGATCCAACGCGATTTCTGGCATTACGATTGTGGGCGCGCTACTGGCAACGATGGCATCTGACAGTGGTGTAGTCACTCAAATTATTGGTTTTGTGGCACTGGTTGCAGCAACAATCAATGTAGTTGGGGGATATACCGTTACTGACAGAATGCTTGGTATGTTCAAAAAGAAGGAGCAATAGCGCATCATGGATTTAATTACTATTGTCAACTTCTTTTATATCATTGCGGCCATTTTGTTTATATATGGCATCAAAATGATGGGGAATGCTGATACAGCGAAGCAAGGCAATCAGGTTTCAGCCATTGGGATGCTTTTGGCTGTTGTTGTTACCCTGATCGATCAACAAATTTTTAGCAGTTGGCTTTGGATTGTTGTGGGGCTTGGCCTCGGTGGAGCAATTGGCTATATTGCCGCAAATCGCGTTGAAATGACGGGGATGCCTGAACTGGTCGCTTTGTTTAATGGCTCAGGTGGTTTAGCCAGTTTGCTGGTCGGTTGGGCAGAATATGTTCGAATTTTAAACACACCTAGCCAATCATTGACTGCTTTTACTGGGGGCGTTATTTTTCTCACCATTTTAATTGGTGGCGTAACGGTTACGGGGTCTATTTTGGCATGGGGACGACTCTCCGGAAAAATGGATAGCTCGGCGACGTTGTTTGCTGGTCAGAATATGATAAATACGGCCGTTTTTGCCATCACGATCATCCTTGGTATTGTCGTTATCATCATACCGACATCAACCATCGCACTCACTCTGTTCATTGTAGGGACAGTTTTATCCTTGCTGTTAGGTGTCATTGGCGTTCTGCCCATTGGGGGTGGTGATATGCCTGTGGTTGTGTCATTATTGAACAGCTTTTCTGGTTTGGCGGCATCTGCAG
>JANQSK010000581.1 GCA_028284105.1 Anaerolineae bacterium | reverse complement strand
AACCCTTCTCGTCTGAGTAAAAGAATAGGTAGGTTGAAATGGACGAATCTTTTTTAAAGTATTTAAAAGATGAACTGAGAATTATTTTTGAACGATTTGTTTCCGCTGCTGCAGATGAGGAAGTGAAAACGGCGATGTTGGCTGAAATTGGATGGGTAATCGATTCACTTTCGAGCGAAACTAAAACACAATTGCAACAAAATTTAGAGCAGATTGCTAATTCGTACGATGCTCTGGAAAAATCTACAAACGTTGTTGAGCTTTTTAATCAAATTAAAGAAGTTTTGAATAATATTAATCTATTATCTGAAGGGATAATTATTTCTTCATCTGGTGATCAATCATTCAACTCTCAATTCAGCCAATTAGGAAGTGACCTGCTAAAAGAAGCATATATTGACTTTATCGATTTTAGAGCTTCGTTTCTGTATCGATTACTGTTATTCGTGGAAGCGTTGCAAGACACGCCTGATATTTTACAACAACCTGTTGTTCTAGATTCAGAAAATAAAGTTGTTCGCCTTCCTTATGCGGAACCGATTTATGAGTTTAATAATTTTTTAAACTTTCTTTATAATCCAGTCGAAGCGCTAGAAAGAATATATTTCCAATCAGATCAATTACAGGACAATGAAAGTACTGCCGAAACTGCAAAAAAATTCTTTTATCGTCTTTCATTATTATTAGAAACATTTGGATTATCCATTCAGTTTAACCCAAAGAAAAAAGTATCATATTTTGAATTTGGTGAGTCGGGGCAAGGCGAAGCATCGAGCCAGATAAGCTTTTACTTCAGTCCGATTGAATCTGAAGAAGGAATTGGTTTTCGTATTAGTTTGGCAGGCGCAGATCAAGGGAATCATGGCCTAATAATATTACCGAATGGAAAACTTGATTTCGAAGAAGCATATAAAAATGTCCGAGTTAAATTTGATCTCTCTGGGTTGCCCAGTGGTGTATCTATTAATGGGGATGGAATTAGCCTTTTAAAACCACAATCTGATCAACTTGCAGCATCAATTGAAATTGAAACGTTCGATAATTTAGGGAAGCCATTTGCATTGCTTGGAGATTTAAGCGGTTCACATATTGCATTGGATGCAATCAGTGCGGCAATAGCAATCAACCAAGATACAAATTTCAGGGCCCAATACAAAGTTGCCATTCAAAATTTGGTTTTTTCGCTTGACCAATTTGCTCAAATTACCTGGGAGAAAGTTCAATTTTCTTACGGAAGTCGAGCAGAAATCGCATTTAAACATTTTTCAATTATTCCCCATGATCTTCCAGATATTATGTTGGATGCCGACTTAACGCTTGGTTTCAATAATGGCACATTTTCTTCAGGCAACTCAACGATTAAATTATATCGTCCCTCTCAAAGTGACATTATTCCTTTGAACAATTTCCATTTAGATGATAAATGTGTTGCTTTTCAATGGCCTGATTCAAATTTGAACAAATATTTAGGAAGCTTGGTTTCCGGACTTTTTGATGAAAGTAAAAGTGTTCAAAATGATCTGTATTTTCAAGCAATATTTGGACATCCAATAAAAGAAATGCGATTAGATTGGACTACAAAAGGAGTTCCTCGGACAATAAATCTGCCGGGTCTAATCAAAATCAAGTCTCCAGATAACGGTCGTTTCTCAATGTTCCTTGGTGGTGAAAATAAGGCACTTACCCAGATTGGGCTTGGGTTGACTTTCAAAAAAGATTCAATGGTAACCATTGCGACAAATTTTGCTTGGCAAAGAGATAATGAGCGTGAGCTCCACAATGATGCCGATGAATCTAATAGTGAATCTAAACCCTTCATCTCAATCTTCTTAACTGCGAAAAATGACGTTAGTCTTATCCTTACAACTTTTGATATTACCAACCCAAGACCTCGTTTCCTTAAACAAACGAAAGAGCTGATTCCTGAAATCCTGCCAAACACAATAAATCAAAATCATACATGTAAGCCTATTGGTGATTTTGTCTCATTTGATCCTAATAGTTGGGGTTTTGACTATGAACTAAATACCTCCCAACTCCCGTTCTTAAAGGAAAAAGAGTCGAATCAATTCATTGAAATATGCGAGCCAGAAAGCAATTCATTTGAACTTAGTGACAACCACGTCAAAATTCCACTATGTGTGAAGATTAATGTAGGAGATTTAGTTTTTGAGACCGAATTCGCTGCATTATTTAACTGGGATACGTTAGATATTCAAGTATCGCATAATCAAGGAATAGTTTTAAGCTCGCCTAAAGAAGTCCTTAATCAAAACTTCCTTGGTATGAGTTGGGATTTTAAAGGTAAACCTGTCAAAGATGAAAATGGTAATGTCACATATGAGCATTTCATCTTAGGTACTGACCGACATAATTACTTTATCGCACAGGCTGATGGGGCAGAATTGGAGCTTGGTTTTGATGGGCTTGGTGACACTAAGCTTAAGTTTAGAACCACAGATTTTAGACTTTCCCCTGCTGGGATCTCATTAACAACCAACATCGTTGAAGAGCCTGTCAAATTAAACGGCATTGATACAAAGTTCACATTTGGCGGGAGTGGATTAAAAATTGTTAACAGTAAAATTGTTGGTTTTACAATTGCTGGTTCTGGACCATTGCCGCCAGACCTTGTTGGGGAAGCGATGGCAGATATTCTGCTGGAGTTTGGTACAAATAGAAATGGCGATCTAACGCTTAAAACAGGTAAGGCTGAACTACAAACTAACAAACCTTTAGAGTGTAAAGGAACAAGATTCCAATTTTCAGTTGAACATCTAGGGATTCAGTTTGTTAAAGATGGCAAATTCCACCTTTATTTCACTTTAACTGGTGCTGCTCGATTTGTTCTTGCGCAAGGAGATGATGTTGACGGAGCGCTTGCGTTGTTACCAAATATTGAAATTAAGATGATTGAATGCCCATTAACGGGTGATGCAAGTGTCTTAGCCAAACATATTGAGTTTCTTATTGAATTGCCTAAGCCTGTTTCATTTGATTTCTTAGGTTGCTTTGAACTAGAGTTGCGTGCAATTGGATTTGTACCGCAGGCAGAAATGTTTGATGGCGATGGGGCGATGCAACTCACAGGACAGGTCAAGTTTGCCCAAGGCCCAGGAGATGTTGCAGACTCACGTCATGATTATCATCGTCTATTTATTGGGTTGCCAAAGAAGGGCAGCTTCATTCCCAGACTCCATTTTGAACAAATCGCGATCAACCTCAATTTTGGTGAAGCATTCCGTCTGAGTGGGGTTGTAGATTTCCGCGATAGTGCTCAAGAAAAAGGTTTCCTTGGAGAAGGCCTGATCCAAATTAAGGGATTACCTACTCTTGCTGCTGCATTTGGATTTTTACGCGTTCGAAGAACACCAACCTCACCATGGCTAAGAGCCTGGTTTATATACATTGAGGGTCGTGGATTTAGTTTCATGATCCCCATTATCCAAATTTATATTCGCGAAATAGGTTTGGGGTTTGGCTATAGATTTACGCTAGTAAGTATTAAGGAAGCAGATCGGCAAGACGATATTCGTAAACTACTTGCAGAACTCAAAAAGCTTTCCCGCACCCAAGGGGAGCTATCTAAACGAGATCGATGGGAAGTTGATATTGAACCCCGAGGAAACAGTCCAAGATGGACAATTGTATTCCGAGCCATGATATCTCAGACGTCCGCTTCACCTTCACCACTTCATTACAGTGATGCGGCTGAGAAAAGTATAGCTTGTCTATTCCTATTTGATGCAGTCATTGCATTTCGGAGCGACCTGACTTTCTTTATGGCCGTCCGTGGTTGGTTGAATGCAAACTATAGTGACTATTTTAATGATGTAGAGGGAATCCGAAACAAACCGCTGTTTAGTGGATTTGTATTACTTTCACCACGACAGAAACGTTTCCTTGCCCATGTGGCCTCAAACCCAGATGGCATCATGGGTAATCATCCACCTTTGCCGGGCTTTGTCAAAAGCGCTCTTGAAAACGCTCAATTCTCTGCCACATTGCTTATTGAACCTGGCCTACTCCATTATGAATTGGGTTGGCCGAATATGCTTCGTTGGAAAGGGAAGATTGGTCCTTTGGAAGTTGAGATCCGAGGTGGCTTTATTTTTCGCATTTCTACTTCAGAGCTTGTGATGGGCACAAGTCTCTTTGCTCGAGGAAGTTTGAAAATTGATGCTGGTTTTAGTGCTGGCATTGTAGGTGTTTCAATCAGCGCTTTTGCAGAAGTTGCCTATGGGGCGCGCTATATTGGTGTGCTTGATTTTAAAAATGTCGCAGCTGGCTCTGCATTTTATGCGGCCATTGGGTTAGAACTATATGTCGAACTGGCTATTAAGTTCTGGATTAAGCTTCTATTTGCTAAGAAGACATTCCGGTTTAGCGTTGGTATTGGATTTACCGCTGGCTTGGATTATGGTTTCTTAGGAGATGCCTTGCCAGGTATTCGGGGTCAAGGCACTATCTCGTTAAAAGCAATGGGACGTAGTCTGAGATTTGGTGTTAAGATTGCATTGAATGAGGATGGTGTAAAAGAAGCAAGACGACGAACCGAAAGGTTTATGCAAATTGGCCTTGAATCCACTGAAGTAGATAGATTACCTGGTATAGACCCTAAACCTGAAGCAAGGAAAAGCTTTGCTTCAACTCCAGAGGGAGCAGCTCGATTTTTAATGAGAGGGGATTCGTTCTCAGAAGAAATAGAAGCCCGGATGTCATCAGACCTTCTGTCTGGGAACGAGGATGATACAGACCTAGACTTTAAGGTTCCAAATTATAGTGTATATATCGTCCCAACACCTAAACAAGATAACGATGAGGATTCTACACCTGTTTATTGTTTTTCAATCTATCCTCAAGGAGAGCGAAAAACATCTGGTTTTGTGGTAGCAGAGCAAGGATTTTTACCTGTTCCGCCAGAAAATGACACTGATGATCTCATTGACTTCACATTAACCTTTCCTGCCAAATCAGAAAACGCCAATTATCAAATTGAGCATTACAATCCGTCAACCCATTCATGGGAACCCATTTTATTATCAGTAGATTCTGAAACACAATATTCTTGGAAAGCGAATTGGAACCAACCCATAATATTTGGTGAAAATGTACATGATAGTAATCAAGAAGAAGTTCTAACGTTAAAAGATTATCTTATCTATGCATACATTCAGGATGAAGATGATATTCCATTAAAAGACCCTTCATTTAATCAAGAAACAGTGCCTCTTGAAGATGATCGCGTTCTTAATCCAACAGAAGCTGCCTTTGAGGCAGCCGTTCGAGGTGCAGTAACTCAATTTGAAGGATCTCCGTTTTTTAAACGAGATGATACACAAAAGTATGATGTTGCATTAGGGCAAGCTTTTGAAAATAACACCTCAATCTACTCAGCGAATGGTATGCTTGATGAAAATACTACCCCTGAGGAACGTCAGCGTGCAGAACAAAGTGAACAAGCAGATCAACATCGTGGGATTATTATTCAGGATATTATTGCCGATACGAAAGAATCAATTTCTGATCAGATCAAGATTGAAGAATCCTTAGCATTTCAAATGGGATTGGTCTTTCGAGTGCGAGGAGATGAAAAACCTGCTTGGTTGAGTCAAGTGGTTGCTGATGACGAAAAACCTCAAATTCGTCAACGAAACGGCCGACAAGAAAAAGAACCATCAGACCTTGTTCGTTATTTAAACACTTTTAACATAGACCTTTCTAACTTTGGTACAAATCCACCTCAATTTGAACGGATCCGACATTACACTGATGCAAATACTATTGCTATTCGATGGGACTTAATATGGCCTGAATCACTTGGAAGTGATTGCACGCCATGTCAAGATGATCCAGAACATCACTTGCTACATTATCACGTTGTCCGCCGTGCATTAGATAGCCAAGACCGTGATCATGTATTTACAGTAAACCCTGTTGATGTTGTTCATAAAGAAGCGGGGGGAACGCTTCAAGCTTTGCGACCTCGCTTCCAAATAGTCGATCATTTTTCCTACGAAACGGAAGAAGAGCAAATAAATATTCCTGCTTCAGGTAAAAGCTACCTTTATACAATTACTCCAATTGATTTTGCAGATAATAAAGGACGCCCCCTTACCATTGTGGCGACTCGCTATCCTAATCAGCCGCCGCAGGTGCCGGTCGATGGTCAATTGATTGTTGCATATACATTGGATGAATCAGAAACTGTGCCCTCTGAAGAGCCCGTTTCGACAACGCCAGAGATCATTTTGCCAGATATTGTATATGCTCAATGGTCTCAACCAGTCCCTCCAAAAAATCTACCCAATGTGACGATACAAGATTACCGGTTGGTATTTCGTAAAGAAAGGACGTTACCGATTGGTAGTTATGGATTGGATGCTAGCTCGCAACGGCCTAAGGTTAAAATTTTACCAAGCAGTTTTAGCACTCCGCGGCCAACAGATATCATTGTGTCATTGGAGCAACCTACTAATGTAGATGGACAATTACGTGTCGAGGTGCCAATCGATGAATTGCGTAATGTGGGTATTATTCCTACGAGTGAATGGCAATCTGAATCTTGGCAGGTCTTTTTCCAAACAGTTTCTGTAAATGGGGTGCCTTCAGCACTCGCTCCTGTTCAGCTCATGTTACGTGTTGTATCTTCTGATCCAGAGGTGACTGGTTCTGAAGAGCGGCTGCCTGCTGAACTTGAATGGATATCTAAACCAATCAAGATGCCTTTGATTCCCCCTAAAGATCAGCGAGCACAAGTTGCTCCTGCCCATTTCCCAATGCCCCAAGGGAATGACCTCGTTTTTAATCTTTCGGAACAAGCTGAAAGCACGGTATCAGATGTCTCTTATCAGCCACACCCGTTTGGAATACGTACAGTGCGTATTCGTTGGAATCAAGGTCCAAGTGATCTTGTTGAATACCCCTTTTCTCTCCATGCGGGTTATAAGTTATTGGAACTTGATATCGACTCCAACACGACAGATACCTTTGATGATGCACAACGGTTAAATGATGCACTCCGTCAGATTCAGGATGTTCAGATGTTATCTGCAGACGATTCATGGCTTACCCCTGGGGATACTCTATCTCCCAACTTATGGGAAGCATGGTATCCAAGCAGCATAACAAGAATTAAGGCGGCACAAGATAATGCGATTGAAGGGAGTAAGAATCCTTATAGCCCTTGGTATTCTTGGCGTGATTCAATGTTAGTTTGGCCGAAGTGGGAGGGATTGACTGATGAAAATATCCCTGCTCGTAATGGATTACTCCATCCACTCCTCCAAGAACTCGTAGATTTAATTGAAGTTGGAAAATCTCCTGATCCTGAGGATTTGACCTATAAAGTAGATATTCAAGCTAGCCCACCAATGCAACCTGTTGACCTTGCTGGCTTTTTGCAATCTACGGCTCCACAAGCAGATCCATATGGATGGGGTGTTCTTCAACGATTTGGTCTTTCCGTAGCATTTACAATTCATGATCAAAAAACGGGTGAGTTTATTGTTGGAGAAAATTTGGTTCAGTTACTTAGGGATATGTTATCTCATTGGAAGAATAATGTACGAGATTCAGGATTTAAAGATGCGGTTGAACACCTACATATTGAACTTCTGATAAAACCAAGTAATCGTGTTGAGCTAGAAAAAGATAGTGCTTTTGGTGCAAATGGTCTGCTTGGGTTAGTCCAAATCAGTTTGCGTCCTCGCATTATTCAGTATGCCGAATATCGTAAATTGACTTTCCGTGGAAAACCGAACCAAAAGATAACTGTTCAATTTGCTTTATCTAATCCGATATCAGTTATTAATCAAACGGATTCAACATTTGGGCAAATGGAGCTTGTCGATGTCGAGACGGTAATCAAAATACCGTTGACATTTTCAATAGATGGAGAAGCACACATCTTAACAAGATCAGATGCTTTGACACCTCTTGAATGGCGGAAAACAGTGACGACTGATGAAAACCACCCCACGGACAAGAATGTGTTTGGTGTGTTAATTAAATTCAATCAAGAAAAATCTTTAGAAAATCTCAAAGATCCGGATAAGGTGTTTTTAAGCAAGTTCTTCGAGCCTGCTCCTTCAATAAGCGAACCATCTATCTTAAAGCAGCAACTCACTTTGAATGATAATGACCGGAAGAAAATGGAGGAATTGCTGGGAGAATCAAATAAATGGGTTGTTGATTTGGTAGTTCAGCCACCTGTAATCCTTGATGTAACCTCCCCAGAATCTGCATACTTCCAAATCCCAGAAACGCTTCCACACGATTTCGCTGGCGATAATAATGATAAGAAAATTACATATCAAGAAAAGCTGCATGACGAGTGGGTTGTCCTCAAAAAATATATTGAGGTACTTAATAGTACAGAAGATAATGTACCAAATGCCAAGCTGCCTACAGCGTTTGCAGATATTCAAGAGATATTTACTGGGATGCTATCTTGGACTAAGAGATTCTTTGACCATGGGGCAAATATTGTGCCTAAAGGAATTTCAGCAATTAATGAAGCTTCTACACTTGAAAATCCATGGCTAGCAACAGCCTACCCAAGAGCTGCTACTCCTGCATATTCAACGCCAGACGAAAATGGACGTTTGCAATACGATCATTTAATTAGCGATAAGTGGGCACATACATACCGTTACTATGTACGTCCATACAGTAGATACGAGCTGCTTTGGCAAAGTATTCAAAATTCTGATGATTTATTCCCAGAGCGTGGCAACGAAGATGAAATTTTCACTGTAATACCAGATCCGGATGGTGGAGGACTAGATGTTGTTTTAGATCGGATTAGCCCTGTTGAGCAACCATTGATTCTCCGTTCTGGTCGTTTAGATACCCCTGAAAGTTTAGGCCAATCAGCAGTACCAGATAAGACTTGGGAAGTGATTGTTGCTCAGCACGGAGAGCAACAACTGATGGAGCGAAATCAAACAGTTGCTCGCCGTCTCTCATATAGGCAAATAGCGTTCACTATTTTACGTCGTTTTGCTTATTTGGATTATACGCAGTGGTTGCCAAATACTCCTGATGTTACTTATATAGAACAGCAGCCGGCTCCTTTTGCAGACACACTACCATTACAACCCGATCATCTGCAATTTGATGAAAATGGTAATTTAGCTAATCAAAGTGATGTGTACAGTCTTGACTTACCCAGTCGGATCGATAAGTTTCAGCAAGGCGCGCTAGTCCTTCAGTGGAAAGCACTTCCATTTTATTATGAGCATCGATTATTGCTCGTCGCTCAAACGGCCGCTAATCATTCCCCTCACAATGAGGTGATTCAAAAAGATTTTGAATATCGCTCTCCGATTCCACCTCAGTTCACTTTATTTGGGAAGGTAGAAGGGGATAAGCGCTTTAGGGTGGCACAAATAGAGTTGCGCAGATTGTGGGATAGTTTGCCTGAAAGCGCACAATCACAATGGCCAATGGAGGAACCCGGTAAATCTTCAATTCAATTGTCGGAATTTGTACCCGGCGCAATTCCAGATTTAGCAACGGTTTACCAACTAATTGAGCGAAGTTACGGGAATTTTGAAGTTCAGGCCGAACTATTCCCCGAATTAACACTAAAGGATGGTGAGGCGATCAATGGCCGTCATCCATATCAAGTACGCCAGCTTGGGAAACAGTTTTCAGCTGAGCTGATTGGTAATCTAATGCCTCCCGATGACCAACTTGGATTTTATCAGCAACAGGTAAAGTTAATACAACACCTCGAGCTGCCACTTTCGCAATCTTATCCATTGGGGAACTTGAGAAACCGCGGGTATCGTTTTGATAATAAGCCTGAAAGAGACCATATCTTATTGTTTGAAGGTGTCATTTCATCTCAAGACCTTAATGACTTAAAGAAACGGATCAATATTGAAGAGGATCAGTCGTTGTTGGATCAAGAGTTTGATTCTTGGTTTAGCGAAGTACGTGTGACGGGTATTACCCAGGCAATAAGGGATGCATATATTGGTATAGTAAACGCCAACGAAGTGCCTTTGCCAAAGCTCATGCGAGATACAGAAAACCTAAACATAGTATTTCCTCCAATAACTGATTGTCATCTCGTGTGGAGTGGCGTAATGGATGAAGCTCAGGCTGATATTCTTCTTGAATTAACTGGTGATGCCTCTTTTACGAATGCTGTGGCCAGAGTTGTAAATCTATCACAAGCGCATACATCAGAAAATGATATTTCATTTGCAGTTGCCGAACGAGGACCTGAGCAGCCGCTTAGTGGCTCTTATGGTGACATTCACTATGCTGATTTTGTTTGGAGTGGTTTAAAAGGTTTCGCATCACTGAATTTAAACATTCAAGATAATGTTCTAGTTAGCATGGAATGGCATGGAACACTACTTGAGCAACAAAGAGAGAACTTCAAGCTGGCATTGGAAGAGTGGGCGACTTTGCCTGAACTTGCAACTGCGGTTCAAACATTATTAGCAACATTGAGTGACATTCCAGATTCTATTGAGCAGGTGCTTAAACGGAGACCTGACGGATTTTCTAATATTAAAAATTTGGAATATCAGGATGGGGAACTGGTCTGGAAAGAAGGGATGCCAAAAGAGGATGAACAGCAGGTGTTGACTGCTTTAGATGGTGATGTCGACTTTCTCAGAGCAAAGGGTGCTTTATTAACCCTTTTAAGTCGAAGCGAATCATTATCAGGATCGGGAGCACCAAATGAAGCAACATTAGGACTTCCTGCCGAGTCTCCTTTGATGAATAAGCTTGTTTTTGAACTTGGTGAATTACAAGTTCAGGAGGGAATGGAATTCACATTTAGCTGGAAGGGTGCGGTTCCTAATGAAAATCAACAGAAACTTCTAGACGATCCCAATTTTGTGAATTATCGAGAATTGGCACAGGCTATTCAGGAACTTGGGCAAAATATTTTGGTGCCGGTAACCGTTGTGATCAACCCGGATAAAGCACTTCCCCCTAACGTTGCAATTCCCGATGAGTTGGATGGGCATTTAATCGTACAAAGCAAGGACATATCTGCTGAGCATGATTTCACTTTGACATGGATTGAAGGATTCCCAACTAACGCTCAATGGCAAGCATTTGGAAGTCTTATAGATACAAGTCCAGATTGGTTGGAGAATACTTTAAATGAATTAAATACATTACTTACCCAGCGCCGTGCAGTTCCATTGCCTGCTCTAAATCGTCCAGCTCAAGTGCCACAAGCGCTTCAAAACAAATTGAGCATGACCAATGAAAAAATGATTTGGAGTGGACGGATTGCTAATGAAGAGGAATTTGAATCTCTAAACAAATTGGCTTCGGATGGATTTGATGATCCTTTCACCGAGGCTATTGTCAATATTTTGAATGCATTTCATAAAGAGCTAGAGATTTTTCTTTACATTCCCGTGCGTCCAACCCAAGATATGTTACCTGACCAAATAAAAGAGCAATTGATGATTAGCTATGGTGCTGTTCGTTATCATGGCATCATGACGCCTAGTGAACAGAATGCATTCAAATCACTCTTTACGAGAGTTGTTGACTTGAAAGCAATTGTTCGCTTGGTAAGTATGTCATTAGGTAAAGGGATGCAGGGTAAGACATTAGAAATTCGAACGCGTCGTGTCAACGCAGTTCCTAGTGATTTGAAACAAGTTTTGCCACCTCAGGGATAGAAAAGATTATGGAACCAATTCTAAGAACTATAAAGATTCAAGGTCCAATTTGGGAAGCTAAAGCTATTGTTTTAGCCTTGGAAACACCGACTTTAAGTCGGTCTTGGCGTTCACTTTTCATTTCTACACAACCAAGGCGGATTACTAACCAAAACAGAGTGTTTGCCCCTGGCACAATTCTCGCACTTACGTATGTAACCCAGGTGAAGATTTTCCAAAAAGCGGAAAATACTAATCTTACTCATACTTGGTCCAGGAAAGGGATTTCAGTTCGGCAACAGCTCACATCAGAAGAGATTCAAGAGAAAGTAAAAGCACGTGATTTTTCACTTCTTGTTTTAAGTAGTGATCCAAATATGTGGAAAACTGCAGATGAGGATCCTGTTTTCAAATTACTGGCAGGGGATATCTGGTTAAATAATTTAAATCCCCAAAGTCGTGCAGCTGAAAAACTCTATGAATCACTTGATTTAGACATGCCGTCTGAAGGACAAAATAGCCCATTTGGTGATCTTTCTGTTCACCCTAGTGGTTTATCCATCTATGGAAATGCAAAGCTACCTTGGGAGGATGGTACATTCGCCGGTTATTACCAATTGTCACCCATTGTGCTTGGAAGCAGCACGATAATTGATAGTTATAAGCTTTCTCCAGAGGTGGTCCGATTCCAAGAAGAAGAACGAGTAAAATTTGTATCAGCGTGGGGGCGGCTTAGTAGTTACTTGACGCCAAATAATCCACTAAATACAGTTGCATCATTATCGAGTGAATCACAGCCGGTTTGGGTAACCCTTGAAATTTCTGATCCATCAAATATTCCAACCATGTATTGGGAAATTGCCAATTGGGAAACCAACCCTGTAAATTACCCACTTGCATTTGAGCAAGGAGAATTTAGCCTTTTCTTTAGCGATCAGAGTCTCTATAACCAATCGTTTCCTCCAACGTCGCTTGCCAGCACATTGCCAAATCAACTCATCATGAATCGAGATGGTGAGACGTTGTCAATTGAAGTTTCAGCTTTTGAACCTAGTCTTGAGAAGGAGCCTACAGATGCCCTGAA
>JANQSK010000943.1 GCA_028284105.1 Anaerolineae bacterium | reverse complement strand
GACAAGGAAGCACGTTTTGGTTTACCTTGCCTGAAGCAACGCCTGCTGATTTAAATTTCGCCTATGAATCACAGGAACCGCAGCAAGCAACGATTTGAGATTGTCGAATATGAGCCGCTTCTGATTGAAAAAAACGAGCTTTCAGAAGCGGCTGGTCAAAGTTTATGGCAACAATTTGATAATCAACGCGGTATTCTTCAACTTCGATTCCCATCCCCAATCACACAACATCAATGGTCGATCAACTCTTTAGGGTGGGTTGGCATGATCACCAATCAAGATGTTGAGATTCTTCTCACCCCTCGATTTAAACTACAAAATTTATTTGCGCTTTGGACGTATGTTTACGGCTTTGAAAAATCTCCGCTCCGGGAAGAATTGGCTCATGTAGATACACTCAAACAGTTTCAGCAGCATTTAGCTGGCTGGCTGGCTTCTGGTGTGATTCGATGTGCCCAATCCGGGTTTGCAAAAGCTTACCAAAACAAGACTGAATCATTATCCTATGTGCGAGGCCGCATATTGCAGTATAGGCCTGAAAAAACGGCCGTTTTTTGCCAATACGATCAGCTCACCACCAACATTCCAGACAATCAAATATTAGCTTACACGCTTAGCTTGCTTAGTCGCACTTCTGGATTTGACCCTGATGTTCAACAGCTCATTCGCAAAGCAACCCATCTCATCAAACAAGTGGCTGATCCAGTGCCATTTACTGCTGATGAGATTAACGGCCGTTTTTACCATCTCAACAACCAAAACTACGCCCTCCTCCATCAACTGTGCCGCTTTTTCATTGAGCAACACAGCCCCGCGCACGCCTTTGGTGACAGCACCTTTTCTACATTTCTCATCCATATGCCGACTCTTTTTGAGGGATTTGTCGCCAAATGGTTGGCTCAAAATTTACCGCCGGCCTGGGGAATTAAAATTCAGGAAAGAATCCCGCTTGCATCTGACGCCTCTTTCGTGTTTCAAATTGACATCGTGTTATATAATAAACGGGAGGGAACGCCTCTGGCTGTTGTGGATACAAAATACAAAACAGGGGCGAAAATTTCATCATCTGACATCCATCAAATCATTGCTTATGCAAAAGTCAAATCCAGTCCAAATGCCATTCTTATATTCCCTTTACTAGAAGAAACGACTCTGGATCTATCGATTGATGATATTCGCTTGCAAGCGTTACACTTTGATCTTAACGAGAATTTAGAGCAAGCAGGACAGCGATTAATTTCGCAAATTTTCAACAAATCAAGCCACGACTAAAGGAACAGTGCATGACACATCCAATTATCGGTTGGGAACAACATGATCCAATTCCGGATGGCCACCGATTTAATCATTATTTGCAACATAAAAACGGCCGTTTATTCCTCAATGATATCGATCTCCTCTCATTCTTTGAAAAAGAATCTGAACAAACTGAAAAACCTACTTATCTTCCAAGCCCTTTGGAGATCGTTTACCTCCCTTTAATTCGGCACCAAATCAAAAAGATGGAAGGCATCTTTGAGCGAGCGATACAAAAGACTGAATATGGGGGCGATTTTTTGTATGCCTATGCGTCCAAAGCAAATGCGGCCGAAGAGGTCATACGCACCACGTTAAAGGCGGATGCCCATCATGAAATGTCTTCAACAGTTGATGTGGATATCGCACGAATCATGATTCATAAGGGCTTACTAAAGCCTGATAAATACATTTTCTGTAACGGTTTCAAGCCAGCGAACAGCGACTATGCAGCCAACATTATTCGGCTACGCCAAGATCATGAAAAATTGGTTCCAATCATTGAAGATATGTCAGAAATTCAACCCTTTTTGGCATCAGGGCATCAATTTGAAGTGGGATTAAGGCAAAAAAGCTACGGTAATAACAAAACCGAAGATGAAATGAATAGTGCAAATTCACGGTTTGGCTTCGATATTGATACCGTTTGGAAAGCAGCAGACTACATCGCGGCCGCCCCTAATCTCAAACTAACTGTTTTTCACAATATGGTTGGCAGTCAGCTTGTCGACGCAGATGAGTTTGTTGATCGGCTCAAACCC
>JANQSK010000942.1 GCA_028284105.1 Anaerolineae bacterium | reverse complement strand
AATCACGGTGCTCTTCTTGCAGCGATTCTTTGATCGCCCTATGCGCCTCTTTGGAAGCCTTGGCTTTATTTTTGGTGTACCCGGTGGGTTGCTCGGCATATTCTTAGCTGGGAGCAAAATATGGGCTGGTATCACAGATGGTTGGCCAGGATTTCATTCAGTGCAGTTATCTGAACGGCCGTTACTCCTTTTGGCAGTTATGATGGTCATTCTTGGCGTTCAGTTTGCCGTCATGGGGCTTATTGCAGAGCTAGTTGTTCGCACCTATTTTGAAACGCAAAATAAACCGATTTACACGGTGCGAAAAGTTGTCCAATCGCCACTTAGCGAAATTCCAAAATCTCACTAAAAAGTAAACAGCATGAGTAGTTTATCCACACGGATGAACTACTCATCTAATAAATAAACGGGCTCGCCATAGTAGCGGATGCCGCCTTTTTGCTGTTTCTCAAGCAATACTTTATGAAGCCAGCGGTTCTTTTCGCGTAGCGTTTGGTCTGATTTCAGGATTGAGATATCAGCATTAATGCGCAGGATTCGGCCGGGAATCAAGAAGCGGGTAATACCCGCAGGAAAGTAACGGCCGTTAAGCAACGAAAATTGCATGACCTGTTCAACCGTATATTTGGGATATTTAACAAGCGCCGTGAAGTTTGGGTGGGTGGTCTTTAGCGTGATGACGCTGTCTTCAAGGGTGCGTTCGGTATGAGAGGCTTGGATGTAAGCAGCCGTTAATTGATTGAGCGCATCCATTCGATTGATCCCTGGTTTTGCGTGAACAAGAAAAACACGACCGTCTACCAAATGAATCGTGCAAAGGCCCCCAAACTGAAACATCTTTTCAGCAGCATCCTCTTCATTAATTGCTTCAAGTGATGTGTCAGATAGACCGTTTACTAAATTAAAAAAGTCATTAACCGATATATTTTCAACAAGATGGAACCAGGTGGCTAAGCCTAATCCTGCTTCAGGGGAACTCACTTGAACAACAGCGTGCGGAAATCCTAGCTGCTTCATTGCAGCAGTACGCGTTGCACCATCAAGAACCATATATCTGCCATCAGTCGTTTCCATGACGATGGGGGGATTACTGAGTCGTGAATCCTCGCTTAGACGTGCTTTGAGACGATCTACCCGTTTTTGGTCGATATATTCATGTGGCACAACTTTATCGAGTGGAACCACACGCAATGGCAAAATTGATTCAACATCCACTTCTTCAAAGAACTCAATCATCTGTTCCGCAATCGAAATAGCAGACGCATCTTGTGCATCCGTCGTGCTGGCGGCAATGTGAGGTGTGGCGATGACGTGTTCATGTTGAATGAGAGCTGAGTTAGGCGCTGGCTCATTATGAAACACATCAAGCGCGGCCCCTGCAATTTTGCCGTCGTTGAGCTTTTCTAATAATGCTATTTCATCAACGAGAGGGCCACGAGCTGTATTGATGAGATAGGCATTGGGTTTCATTAAGCCGAGCTTTTCACGGCTTAAAAGATTCCGTGTTTCAGCGCGAAGCGGAACATGGAGTGTTACAAAGTCAGATTGTGCTAGCAAATCGTCTAAATCGACTGATTCCACATGATCTAACAAGGATTCAGGAGTGTCCGTTTTTTGATTGATAAGGATCTTCATGTTGAACGCTTGCGCACGGTGTGCCACTTCACGTCCAATACGGCCGAATCCAATGATCCCTAACGTTTTGCCAGAAAGCCCAGTTCCTAAAAACTGCTGTTTTTCCCAGCGGCCTTCTTTTAGGCTAGAAACAGCACTCGGTACGCGACGTGCCAACGCAAGCATTAAACCAAGCGTATGTTCAGCAACGGCAAGGGTATTGAGTCCTGGGCTATTTACGATGAGGATCTCTTTTTCTTGGGCAGCGATGACATCGATATTATCAAGGGCAGAGCCAATGTTGCCGATAATTTTAAGCTTTAGCCCATACTCCATCACTTCAGCATTGAGCTGCGTTTCATTCCGCACAATAATGCCATCGTAATTTGGAATCGTCTGTTTTAATTCATCGAGAGTGAGATTGAATTTAATATCGACGTCCATATGCTCGTTTAACATTTCAATTCCAATTTTGGAAATATGTTCGCACAAGAGTATTTGTGGACGGTGGCCTTCATTGTGGGAAGAAGTCATGCGGATTGCTCCTCAAAAGTCGTGGCTTTAGGTAAACGGAACGAAGTTGCTTGAAATAGAGTTGGGAAAAAGCTTTCCGTTTCCTTGAGGTTCGGTACGCTTTTAGTATGTCTATTTCAAAATCCATTTTTTCCGAACACTAAAACACGAATAGTGTGTATGTGAATCGTAGTCGAGCGGAGTATAACAAAAAGTCTTAACGTGGGTATATGGTGAGGGTACTAAGAACAATAGTTTGGACAGTGCTTGCGGTATGAGCTTTTGTTATCAAATTGTGGACAATTTTGTCATCTTCCTTAAACTTACCGCGTGACGCAACGAGTTCGAACATTTTGGCATTTATGCCTGATTACGCTACTGGGAACGCCCCTTATTTCGCCGCTATTTCATTTAACGGCCGTTCCATGCACCCACGATGGCCATTTGCACTACCATCGCATTGCGGCCATGAAATATGCTTGGCAAAATGGGCTTTATTTTTCCCGCTGGCTCCCTGATGTGGCATTTGGGTATGGGTATCCCTTTTTTGTGTATCGGGAGCCAACCCCGTTGTTTGCCAGCTTATTTCCGCACCTCTTAGGAATGCCTCTTCCTGCTGCTGAAAATCTGTTTTATGCCATCACTATTTTGGCGTGTGGCTGGTTTATGTATTTGTGGGTACGCGATATTTTTGGTGCGGTGGCGGGGATTGTGGCAGCGATGGCTTACATGAGTGCTCCTTATGTGCTTGTTGATGCCCTGATTCGTGGCAACTCGCCTGAGTCTTTAGCGTTACCCCTATTTCCACTGCTGATGTGGATTGGACGGCGGTGGGTGTTAAACGGCCGTTATCAAGCATTTTTAATTGGCGTGTTTAGTCTCGCCTTCTTCTCACTCAGTCACAACATCTCCTTATTATTATTTACCCCGTTTTTATTAGCCTATCTTCTAATCGTGGGATGGCATCAACGAGTTGATTGGCAAACATTAGGATTGCGAGTGTTAGCCCTGTTTGTATTCGGGCTTGGCATGACTTTGTTTTATGCAGGAGGGGCGTTGTTTGAGTTAGACAACGTCACGCTGGAACAATCAACCACCACGCGCAATAATGATTTTCGCTTTAACTTCGTGACGACAGGTGAGGTGTTTGGTCCCGTTGCGCCGGAAGATCCTAATCTAGTAAACCCTGATTTGAATTTTAGATTGGGTTGGGTGCCTGTTGGGTTGGCCGTGTTAGGTATCGTGTTCGGTTTAAGAGGTCAACTGTCGTCTGAAAGCGGTTGGCGACGGTTTTTAGGGAACGAAAAACGGCTTCATGTTTTAGGAATGATTTGTGCAACGGCCGTTTATATTTTTATGGCCTTCCCGCTATCCAGAGGACTGTGGGAAAACTTGCCGCTAATTGACTTTGTCCAGTTCCCATGGCGATTTGTCGGACGGGCAGCGCTGCCTGTGGCATTTTTAGCAGGCGTTCCTTTTGCGAATTGGCAAAGTAGTGTGTTGAAGAATAGTTTCTTGGCAGTTGCTTTAGGGGTGTTGTTTATCGAGACTGTCCCTAATTTATATCCATCTCTTTGCCATGAAGAAGCTTTTCCAACAATTAACACAGTTCACAACTACGAGCACGTCACCGGCTTGGTGGGTGTTGATCCAGAGGGGAGCTATTTTCCTCGTACGGTCAAAAGAAGGCCTGCATCTTCACTGCTAGAAGCCAGTTATCAACAAGAGATGTTCCCAGCTCGATTTCTGCTGCCTGAGGGTGTTGAAAGCACCATTCTCAAGCAATCTCCACTGAGAGCAACGGTTGAAGTTACGTCAGATTCGTCATTTACGGCCGTTTATCAATCTTTTGACTTTGCGGGTTGGCAAGCCACCGTAGACCAGCAATCCGTTTCGATTACCCCAAGCGATCCCGGTGGGTTGATTACTTTTGAAGTCCCTGCTGGCACGCACACTGTTTCGGTCAATTGGGGCTCAACACCTCTTCGCTCCACCTTGCTGGGTTTAAGTTTGATTGCGCTTGCTGGAACGGCCGTTGTGGGGTTTGTGCTGTTTGAGAAGAGAGAAGAGAGAAGAGAGAAGAGAGAAGAGCTAGATTCTGATTTTGGAATAACAGCTTGGGTTATATTGGGTGTGGCCATTGTGACGATTATTTTGAAGTTTGGTGTATTTGATCGCATTGAAACCCCTTTGAGACGAGCGGATGCTCTCAATGTGCCTAATACCATTTCTCTGCAAGGTGGTGAGCTGGCCATGAGTCATATCTCCATTCCTGATCGTAATAATCCAGCGGATGAAATTATTGAAGTCCGCATGAAATGGACTGCCGTTACTCATCCCTTGCGAAATTATCAAACAAACGTTTGGCTTGAAGACGAAGATGGACACCTTTGGAGTGATAAAAACACTTTCCGAACCCGAAAATATGAGGATGCGCCTCCAACGCTTGCTTGGCAACCGGGACAATGGGGCTGGGAGATCTGGGAAGTTGAACCCTTGCCAGGTATTCCGCCTGGAAACTATCGTTTGGTAATGACATTATTTGATTTGGATACGCTTGAACCGGTCACGTTAACAGGTGAGAATGGTCAGGTGCTAGGCCCAACTGTTGATTTGATGGAGGTTTTTATTGCAACCCCCTCGGAACAACCGGAATTGATGCCCCAGTTTTCGCTTGAAACGGCCGTTCCCAATACAGGACTCAAGCTACTAGGCTATAACCAAGATCGTGAGGTCGCCCAACCCGGTGAAGCGATGCTGGTTACCATTTTTGCAGAGCGTGTTTCTTATGAGTCGGTGTGGCCACTCGCCATTTCATTGGTTGATGAATTTGGAAATACTCAGAAAGAGTGGTCGATTGACATTTTGCCTTCTGAGCTATGGGAAGATGGAGATCGGTTCCGTGGTCAGCGCATTCTGTCTGTCCCCGGTGGGTTGGACAGTGGCGTATATCAATTTATGCTTCAAGATAGTGTGGCTCTTGGTACATTACAGGTTAATGCGCCTGAACGGTCGTTTGATGAACCGAGCTATGAAACGGCCGTTGATGCTTTGTTTGTTGATTCAGAAGAAACGGCCGTTGTTTCTCTTTCAGGGTACACTCTTTCTTCTAATTCC
>JANQSK010000914.1 GCA_028284105.1 Anaerolineae bacterium | reverse complement strand
CCACACCAAACCACAGTAGAACAAAGGCGTAAGACGGCCGTTTCCAATGCCAAATCGTGACAAGCAGACCAATCACAAAAAATACGGCCGTTAAACTATCTAAAACGGGGCGTCCTGGAATGTTATATGCCAGGAATTGGTCACCATTGCCCGGAAGAATAAAGGCCAATAAGGCTTCAGAGATATTTTCAAGAATGGGCAGCAAATTTCCTGAGAGCAGATCTTGAAGAGGGCGGTCGAGCATTTCAAGCCGAGTTAAAGCAAATGGGTTACGTTGTAAATAGAGGTACATGGGCGTAAACAACGCACCTGCAAAGAGTAAGCCCCCAATGGTAGGTTGCCATAGGCGCTTTGCCCGTTGGTCCCGAATCATGAAAAGGTAAACTACAAATATGGGGAAGAGTAGCCAAGCCACCCGAGATGCTAAATAAATGTGTAGCGTAATGCCAATACAGGCACCAAATAGAATGGTGAAGAATAACTTCCGTCTTTGGCTGATTTTCTCTTTTAGCATGAGCTCCCAATAAAACCATACAGCTAAGCCAAAAAAGAAAGGGAGCATGCCTGCGCGCAACGCTTGTCGGCTGGTGGCCAGTGGCCAAAAAGACACGCTCATCAAGCCAATCGTGAGCAGGGCTGTTTGCTGATTAAAGGTACGGGTCACCCAACGATAGGTGATGGCTAATACGGCCGTTCCAAAGACCACATTAACAAACCTCAGAGCAAACAACGACTCTCCGAGCAAACCCATGAAGCCAGCTACTGTGTAGCTATATAAAGGCTCGCTCCCATAATTTAAGGGGAAATAAAAAAGAAAAACCCCATCTAATAAACCCAAAGCTTCACGTCCATGATTGGCTTCATCATGCGTTAACCCAGGGGGAACTTCAGTAAGCAGGGCGATTCTGATCGCAAATGCGACCCAGAATATAAAAAAAAGGAGGAGTTTGGAGCGATTAAATTGCATACAAGTTGGGCATTATATGATGAATTGAAATCGAAATACAACATATCCTGATTCTTAAAAAACAACTCATAAAACCCAAAAACACACCATTGCTTGTTTGGGGATTTTCTCCTTTTCTGATAGGCTTAAGTATTGTGTAGTGATGCAAGCGTCACAAAACTGTTTGGAATAATTAGAATTAAGAATGAGTTCTTCACCGTCCAGTCGTCGTAAACCCGCCCGCATTCGCTTACCGCTTTGGGCACTTATTGTGGTGGCCCTCGCTTTCGCAGGAGTCTTGGTTTGGGCGTCCGTTTGGCTCTTCCAAACGACTCAAACAATGGCCTCAGCTTGGGAAATAACTGACCCCGAATTCCAGCAATCAAACTCACCTGTTGCGATTCAAGAACCTTCTATTAGTTTTGCTGAAGAGCCAGCACTCCCTTCCGAAGAAGAGCCAAACCCCATTTCAGTGCTAACATCAGATGTAATTAAGCCTTGGCCTGGACACGAACGCATTAATATCTTGCTTTTAGGTATTGATCAGCGGTGTGAAGAGACTGGCCCAACGCACACTGACAGTATGATTGTGTTAACGGTTGATCCCGTTGGTAAATCAGCTTCATTACTATCCCTTCCTCGAGATTTATGGATCGATATCCCACAGGTAGGTGTCGATCGCATCAATCAAGCTTTTTATTTTGGGGAACTTTATGAATTGCCCGGTGGGGGCCCAGCGATGGCCATTGATGGTGTCGAAAACTTGCTGGGTGTTCCCATCCACTACTTTGTTACTGTCAACTTTGACGCTTTTGTTGAAGTTGTTAATTTGATTGGTGGCATCGAAATTGATGTTCCAGAAGCAATAGATGATCAAACTTACCCCGATCGATGTTACGGGTACGATCCGTTTCTCTTAGATGCAGGGGTACAACGTTTAGACGGCAACACCGCCTTAAAATATGCACGAACACGTGCAACTTTTGGTGGGGATGTCGACCGTGCAGGCAGACAACAAGCTGTCATTTTGGCCGTAAGAGACCAAATTACTCAGCTTGACATGGTGCCTCAATTGATAGCCCAAGCACCACAGCTATGGCAGACCTTGCAAGATAATGTTCGCACAAATATGTCGCTTGAAGAAGGCATGCAATTTGCACTACTTATTCAAGAGATTCCGCGTGATGACATAAATTCTGCAATCATCGACTTCAACTATGTTTACAATGAAACGACCCCTGATGGGCGACAAGTTTTGGTTCCAATCCGAGACAATATCCGTGTGTTGCGCAACGAGCTCTTTGCGCCTCCCGAAGTCCCTGCGCCGCAAATCGAGAATTTGCCAGCGCTGATGGCGGAGGAGAATGCTCGTATCGCGATTTATAACGGAACGGCCGTTTTTGGCCTCGCTGCCGCGACGGAAGAATATCTAAACCAGTTTGATCTAACTCTCGTTGAAATAGGTAACGCAGACTCTTCTGAATATCGTTCAACTCAGGTAATAGATTATGGGTCTCATCCCAATACGACCCGCTATATTACCCAACTCATGCAAGTGCCCCCCCTCAATGTTAGCAATGGCAGTAATCCAGAGGGTGATTTTGATGTGCTCATCATCATCGGGAATGATTGGCGCGTCCCCACCCCATAAATGATTTGTTGATTTAACGACATTCTAGTTAGATGTCAGCATTCA
>JANQSK010000904.1 GCA_028284105.1 Anaerolineae bacterium | reverse complement strand
GTACAATTTATAAGTTTGACATGGTTCAGGGGGCACAAGGTGATGGAAAAACATTACTTCCATCACCAGATTTTGCTCTCTTCTCTCTTCTCTTTTCTCTCTACTCTCTACTCCCTAACTGCCGCTTTTCCCTGGCAAACCATACAGATACCAGAATTCATCTGCTGGATATGCAGGTTGCCACATTTCATCAAGGATAAATTCATCAGGATACCATCGACGACGTAACCGACGATCGTGCATCTCAACTGTGTTAATAATCCGGCTTTCCAGTCGATATGGCGGTGTCTGCATCTTTTCAATGAGCATCTCAATCATAATCCGTGATTCAACGCCATTTGCATAAAAACCTCTGCTTACAATTGCTTCTCGCTCTAAATCGCTTAAAAACTCTCCCCATTGCCGCAATCGTGCATCAAGTTCAGTATGAACTTTGGTCTCTAAACGAACAATCTTTTCGTGTATGGCTTCATTAAATTTGGAAACGGCCGTGTTTAATAATGCTTGACCCTCAGCATCGAGTTCATCAGCCAGTGCTAAAATACGATGTTGACGCATCAAATATCCACCTAAGGTGAGACGAGGACCGCTGCCTGTACGCCAAAAAAGCACATCGCTGCGCATGTAAGCTTCCATTTCTTCTGCCATATCTGCCATGTGGCTTAAATCTTTGTTTAAATCCGAATTGGACATACATTCTCCCAAATGTGAGTTTTCTCTAAAATAGCTTTGAGCTTTAGACTATTAACTATAAGCTATTATAGCAAATGCAGTTAAGCAGAATGAAAGAATCACCTATAAAATAGATCCCAGCAAGCATCCGAAACAACTCAACACGTATAGGTAACTCATATGAAATCTTTAAGACGCGCGGCGCTCCGCAAATTAGTTGCAACAGCTTACGAAATGGACTTTGACACCATGTCTGGTGTTTTGTCGGTTGATGAAAACGGCCGTTGGAAAATTGGAAACCAAGACCTAACAAATTGGCTAAACGCTCATATCGGAGAGGAGATGTCACTTGTTTTAGGAGCAGACTCTGATGAAAGAGCCGTTGTCATTCGCACTTGCCGCACATGTGGCCGTGATTACACCGATATGGAATGCCCTCACTGCCGCGCCAACCGTATCCGCCTACGTGGCCGCGCCTAATCATTTATTTCTAGACAATTTAAATAAAAAAAAGCCCGGTAAAAACCGAGCTTTTTCTATATTTTACTTATTAATTCAGAATTACTGATTTGTCAGATAAGTGATGATATCCTGCAAATCTTGCGGCGTAACATCTGGATCAAGACCCATACGATTTGGGAAATCTTGAGGCATCAAGCCTTCAGAATAACCCGTCACGATATATGCATTAGGCATCAAGATTGATTCATAGATGTATTCTTCAACTGAAACATCAGGGTTGCGAAGCGGTGCATTATCAACGATTGCACCTAACCAAGGCCCCGTTCCATCCCAAGAAGCATCTGAATCTACTGAATCACCATGACAGCCTGCACAACCATAGTTGATGTTGTACAACTCTTCACCTCGTGCTGCATCGCCAGCTGCCCAAGCATCATTAAAGTCACTATAGGTTTCTGGCCATTCGTAGTTTGGCAAAGGTGGTGCACTACAGAACTCTTCACCTTCGAAATTCAAAATGTAAAGAGATACGTTTTCAACTTGGTCATTCCGCAATGGGCCACCAAAGTCAACTGACCATGTAGGCATAATGCGGCCACGACCTGCAGCTACTGTTCTATACACAAAGTCTTGTTTTGTGCCTACCCAACCCATTTGATCAAGTCGTTCTGGTTTGTCACCACAAACAAGTGGTTGATGCTGAAGTGGCAACCCTTGGCAAGCAATTTGCTCACCAGAAGGGCTAAAGCATTGTTGAGCTTTTGCCTCAACACCGTGACAGGAAGCACAGTTGTTTTTATAAATTTCAGCGCCAGTCTCAATCTGACGAGCAACAGAAGCCGCCGAAAAGTGTTCTAAGCGCGCTGGCTCAACTAGGGCCGCAAAACCAAGAATGACCATAGTTAGCATGAACGCGACGGTTCCAATTACAATCTTTACTTGCATCTTATATCACCTTTTACCCTAGCAATTCTTATTGAAGAAACGACATTCTTCTTCATAGAATGCATCTTCGTGGCGGTAATCGTGCGTTTCGTTTTGAATAAATATCTCACCAGTATCTGGGTGGATTGATTCAAAGAAAAGGGTAAATTTCACCATATTTTCTTGAGCTTGCTCAATGCGGAACTCAATATATGGGTCAGGAAGCGCATTATTAGTAAATGTATTACCCCAAACACTATCGCCAACGTCCCGACATGGATCGAGGTTTGGTTGGGAGCCATCAGTTGTACAACCACGACGCTCTACTGTTTCTTCAAACAAAGCGAGTGCTCTTGTCAAATGGGGTTTGCCAGGAACTTCTTGTCCAGGGAAATAGGTACCTGGGACGAGTTCATCATAAGGGACACCTTTCAAAATGCTAGGCCCTTCTTCAGGCATAATCTCACCGCTAATTTCAAGCTCAGGTGAACTTTGAACGCGATATTCAGGAGAACCCATCCAGTTTGAAATAAGCATAAAAGCGATAAACAAGAATGCTAAAGTCAATTCAGGACGACGGTCTGCATAACGACGGCTCTTACGAGCTTCAATATAGGGGTAGAAAATAAACGCTACCAAGAGTACAGGAATTAAACCAACAACAATGGTTTTATCTGCTAATTTCAACCAGCCTTGCGACCAAGACAAGTACCAAGGTGCAACCACGTGGAGTGGTGTAACAACTGGGTCAGCAATCGTTTCTAATGGCGCATCCCATAACCAGAGTGCACCTGCAGTCAGGAACAAAGTTACCAACGCAGTCCACATCATCTCATTTGTAAAGATTTCTGGAATGAAATAAGTACGTTCATCACGTGGAACACGCTTTGCAGTATCTTCACCAATTTCTTCACGTCCTGGAGGTAGTGAAATACCGTAAAGGACAACTTTGTAATAGTGAACAAAGAAGAAGATTGCTGTGAGCAGTGGAAGCAGAAGTACATGGAAGAGGTACCATCTTAATAACCCTGCTGCACCAAGCGAAGGCGCACCTTGAAGCACCAACAAAACATTTGAATTGAACTGTTCAGGGGCAGGGGCGGCTTCAGCACCAGACAAGAACACAGTCAAAGCCCAGTAGGCTAACTGGTCCCATGGGAGCAAGTAACCACTAAAACTCAGGAGAGCAGTAAGCGTGAGCAAAATCACACCAGTTGCCCATGTGAATTGTCGGGGCTTCTTATAACTACCCGTTATGTAGGTCCTGAGCATATGCAGAGCCACCGCCAGGACCATCACTTCTGCTCCAAGACGGTGCATATTGCGGAATAATTGCCCTAAAGGCACATTACACAAAATATTCCACATATCGGAATAGGCTGCTGTAGGACTAGGGGTATAGAAAATCATCAGGATGATACCTGTGATGGTTTCCCATACGAACATAAATGTTGATAGCCACCCTAAGCGGAATGTTGGATAAATGTGGGTAACTTCTGTGTGGTAGAAGCTAGGACGAATGTGCATCCAAAAGCCATCGGCATGTGGGCGAAGGCGCGGGTTTGGACGACGAGGTTCATCACCACGAAAAGCGCCGCGAATATCGCTGATATTCATACCTGATGTCAGGCGTTCTACGACTTCGTCGGCTTTTGTTATTGTGGCTTGTTTGAGTCCCATTTCAGAGACTTGATCAAAAAATGTAGCCATTCTCAAACTCCTCTAAATAGGCTCGTTATGGGCAGTTGCCTTCAAAGTCGCACAACAAGTTATCAGCTGGACCTTTTTTACGGTCACCGGTATCAACACTTATTGAAGCTGTTTCTGGTGGAAGCTCAAGGGGTGCAAAGAACCCATCAACATCCTCAGAACGAGCGATTTCGGCACCTGAAGCGTCAAAAGCAATTACTCTAAATCGATCTAATGTACGTGGGGCTGGAGATTCAATCCGACGACCATCCAAGCGATATTTAGACCCATGACATGGACATTCAAAACGATTGTTCGCTGGAATCCATGCATAAATACATCCAAGGTGGGTACATACTTTATAGACTGCTGCAACACCACGAATAGGGTTTGCCTCATCTTGGGCGAGGTACATCCGATCATTCGATTGGTCTGTATCAAGGTCAACGATCCAGAAACGGCCGTCTGGCACGTTCACTGGCTCACCATTGATAGGAGGCAAGTTTCCAATATCAAATGGAATCAAACCACCAAACTCCCCTTCTCGGAAGCGGGGAATCAAAAACCAAACTAATAATCCACTAAATTGGGCTAAATAAAGAGCGAGGGAAGCTCCCCAAATGTAATAGAGGAACTCACGTCTTGATATGCCATTGCCTTTTACATCGGCATCTACTGTTGCATCTGCCATTTGGCTCTTCTCCTGTGAAATAAATGTCACGCGAACTCACCTCTCCGGAGAGCGTGCGTCAGGTATGCAAACAAAAAAACCAGTTCACAAAAAGCACTTTCGATTGTGTGCTTATTCACAAACGGATTATAGCAAAATCCTTTGGGTTAACAAGGGGAGAATGGGCGCTGAGAGACTCGAACTCCCGACCTCTTCGGTGTAAACGAAGCGCTCTAACCAACTGAGCTAAGCGCCCTTGCGGATTAGGATTATAACCGTATTGTGTGAACGTGCAATACGAATTTTTTTAATACTTCTATTGGTAAAAAAGATCGTGATTGAAGGGTAATTGATTGATTAAATAATGAACCAATTACCCCTAAAAACTTATATTCTCGGGAGGACGATGCTCTGTTGAGCTTGGTATTTCCCTTTCCGATCAGCATATGACACTTCACAAACCTCGTCTGATTCGAAGAATAAGACTTGGGCAATGCCTTCGTTTGCGTAAACCTTCGCAGGGAGTGGCGTTGTGTTTGAAATTTCCAGGGTCACATACCCTTCCCATTCTGGTTCAAACGGGGTGACGTTCACAATCAAACCACATCGAGCATAGGTCGATTTACCTAGGCAAACGGTTAATACATTT